>RFIO01000328.1 GCA_003695205.1 Deltaproteobacteria bacterium | reverse complement strand
TTTCAATGAACCGGACACGGCCGCCGCGGTGATCGCCGAGCGCGCCCTGCTGGCCCGCCTCGAGGGCGGCTGCCAGGTCCCCATCGCCGCGCACGCCACCGTCGAGGCCGGTACCCTGACCCTCAAGGGGCTGGTCGCCAGCGTTGACGGCCAGGAGGTCATCCGCGGTGAGAAGTCCGGTTCGACCGACCAGGCCGCCGCCATCGGCAAGGCTCTGGCCGAGGACCTGATCGACAAGGGCGCCGGTCGCATCCTCAACGAGGTTTACGGCTGCCAGACCTTCGAAGACTAGAAGGGATATTGCCTTGACGGAGAGTCCGAAGCAGGCGAGCGGACGGGTCTACCTGGTCGGTGCCGGGCCGGGGGACCCCGGTTTGATCACGGCCAGGGGGCTGGCCTGCCTGCGCCGGGCCGAGGTGGTCATCTACGATTACCTCGCCAATCCGGTCTTTCTTGACGAGGCGCCGGTCGATGCCGAACGGATCTATGTCGGCAAGACCTGCGGATGCCATCACACCCCCCAGGAGCACATCAACGCCCTGTTGCTCGACCACGCCCGCGCCGGCCGGACCGTCGTGCGCCTGAAGGGCGGCGATCCCTTTATTTTCGGTCGTGGTGGCGAAGAGGCTTCGCTGCTGCACGAGGCCGGCATCCCCTTCGAAGTCGTCCCCGGGGTCACCGCCGGTTTCGCGGCCGCCGCCTATGCCGGCATCCCGCTGACCCACCGGGATTTTACCACCAGCCTGGGACTGTTCACCGGGCATGAGAAACCGGAGAAAAAGCTCTCCAGCCTCGACTGGGACAAGATTGCTACCGGTCTGGGAACCCTGGTCTTCTACATGGGCATGACCAACCTGCCGGTCATCTGTGAAAAGATGATGGCGCACGGCCGCGCGCCTGAGACGCCTGTGGCGGTGATCCGCTGGGCGACTACGCCGCGGCAGCAGGTTGTGGAGGGGACCCTGGAGACCATCGTCGACGACGTGGCGCGGGTCGGCCTGAAACCGCCGGCGGTAATCGTGGTCGGCGAGGTCGTCGGCCTGCGCCGGCAGTTGCGCTGGTTCGAAGACCGTCCCCTGCTGGGCAAGCGCATCCTGGTGACCCGTTCGGCCTCGGCCGGCAGCGAATTCGCCCGATTGCTGGAACAGCGCGGCGCCGAGGCGGTGCTCTGTCCGGTGATCCGATTCGCCGATCCGGAGGATTGCGCGCCGCTGGACCAGGCATTGCGGCATTTGGCCGAATATGATGATCTGATTCTGACCTCGGCCAACGCCGTCGAGCGTTTTTTTGCCCGCCTCGGCTACCTCGGCCTCGACGTGCGGGCCCTGGGCGGCCTGCGTCTGGTGGCGGTCGGGCCCAAGACCGCAGAGTCGCTGCGCGGCTATCATCTGAATGCCGACATCGTTCCGGTCGACAGTCGCGCCGAAGGGGTGGTGGCGGAACTGACAAGCCTCGGAGTTGCGGGGCGCCGCATTCTCTACCCGCGCGCCCAGCTGGCCAGAAGTGTCATTCCTGACCAGCTGAGTGCCGCCGGTGCGCGGGTCGACGCGCCGGTTCTGTACCGCACCCTGCCCGACCCCGAAGGAGCGGGCCGTCTGGCCCAGGCGCTGAAGCAGGGGCTTGATGCCGTGACCTTCACCGCCTCGTCGACGGTGACCAACCTGATCGAACTGGCGGATGCGGACCAGCGCCGGCAGCTGGCGCAATTGCCGCTTTTTTCCATCGGTCCGGAAACCAGCCGGACGATGCGGCGGCTCGGGCTGGAGGTCGCCGCCCAGGCCGCTACATCGACTCTGGAAGGGATGGTCGAAAAGGTGGTTGAATTTTTCCAAAACTCGGCCAAAGGCTAAGGGCCAAAGGTCTGCCGTCCGCCCTCAGCCTTTCGCCCTTAGCCGATTCACAGGAGAGGCCCATGTTTTTCCCTGAATATCGTGCCCGCCGCCTGCGCCGGAATGACAACCTGCGGCGCATGGTGCGCGAAACCAGCCTGAGCGTCGATGATTTCATCTACCCGATGTTTTCCGCCCATGGCGACAACATCAAAAATCCGATTCCGTCGATGCCGGGCATCTATCAGCAGTCGATCGAACATATCGTCGCCGAGGCCAGGGAGGTCTATGAACTCGGCATCCCGGCGGTGATCCTGTTCGGCATTCCCGAGTGCAAGGACCCGCTCGGCCAGGATGCATACAGCGATGAGGGGATCATCCAGCGCACGGTGCGTGCCATCAAGGCCGAGGTGCCGGAACTGGTGGTGATCACCGATGTCTGCATGTGCGAGTACACCGATCATGGTCACTGCGGCGTCATCAGGGACGGCGACGTCGATAACGATGAGACGCTGAAACTGCTGGCGGCCGAGGCGCTGTCGCACGCGCAGGCCGGTGCCGATATCGTTGCCCCCTCGGACATGATGGACGGCCGGGTGGCGGCGATCCGCGAGGTGCTCGACGCCAACGGGTTCAGCCACATCCCCGTGATGAGCTACGCGGTCAAGTACGCCAGCGCCTACTATGGCCCCTTCCGCGACGCCGCCGAATCGACACCGCAGTTCGGTGATCGCCGCTCCTACCAGATGGACCCGGCCAACCGTATCGAGGCCTTTCGTGAAGCGGCCCTCGACGTCCAGGAGTGCGCCGATTTCCTCATGGTCAAGCCGGCGCTGGCCTACCTCGATATCATTCGTGACCTGAAGGAGCGTTTCGATCTGCCGATGGTCTGTTACAACGTTTCCGGGGAATATTCGATGATCAAGGCCGCCGCCGAAAAGGGCTGGATCGACGGCGACAGGGTGATGCTGGAAACCCTGACGGCGATGAAGCGGGCCGGTGCCGACCTGATTATCACCTACCACGCCAAGGAGGCGGCCAGGCTGCTCAGCGGCTGACAGGCTGTCGGAGGGACAGGTCAGAAAAGCCCGGCCGCGAAGGCGGCCGGGCTTTTGTCTTTTCTGGCTGTGCCGGTGGCTCCCGGGTGGCAACCTGAACGTTGCCACCCCCTTGAGGGGGATGGGGGGCGGCTTTCCTGAGTCAAACGCCTGTTTAGGTTGTCTTTTTTCAGTAGGGGTGAATGGCGGCCCGGGCGATGGCGTCAAGCCGGCTTTCGAGGCGGGGCAGGTCCGCGCGCCCGCCGGACGCCTGCAGGCTGACGGGTTCGATGTCGGCCGTGCGCGCCGGCTGATCGCACAGAATCATGCCGCCGATCAGGATCAGGGCCAAAAGGAGCATGCACAGGGTATATCCGCCGCGCTTCATGTCGCCACCTCCTGAAAAATCACATGATCTTTCCTTTCGGCCTGTCCGGTCGGAATCTTTAGCCAAAATTTCATCTGCTATACTTGGTAGCCGGGAGGGACATCTTGGACAGCCAGGACGGACAGCAGGCCCTGAGCCGCAGCGAGCAGATCACCGCGATATCACATTACTATCGTGCCGAGGTACAGCGCAGCCTCGCCTGGCGCGAACGCCTCGACCGGACCACCAACTGGGCCGGGGCGATGACGACGGCATTTCTCGGTTTCGGCTTTTCCCATCCCGAAATCCATCATTCGATCTTCGCCTTCGGCTATGCCATCCTGATGATCCTGCTCTACATCGAGGCACGCCGGTTCCGGTTTTTCGATGCCTATGAATACCGCGTGCGCCTGTTGAACCAGCACTTCATCTACGGTATTCTGGCGCACGGTGTCCTGCCGACCGATTTTGACCAGCAGGATGAAACTTACTGGCGGGCCGAGATCGCTTCCGACCTGCGCTACCCCCAGTACAAGATGGGCATGCGCCAGGCCCTGTGCCGACGCCTGCGCGCCAACTACATCTGGTTTTACCTGCTGCTGCTGGCGGCCTGGATGGTCAAGGTCTGGATTCACCCCCGGGTTGCCCATTCCTGGAGCGAATTCCTCAGCCAGGGCGCGGTCGGCGCCCTGCCCGGCGGGGTGGTCCTGGGACTGCAGCTGGTGCTGCTGGGAGTGGTCCTCTGGCTGGGGCATCTGGGTCAGCGCCGTATCGGCGGCCGCGATGTCCTGCATACCCGTTGAAAGATTCCGTTTGAAATGAACATTGCCACCCATTCCTTCGCCAACGGCCTGCGCCTGGTGGTCGTGCCCATGCCCCATCTGCACAGTGTCGAGATGGTCTGTTATGTCGGTGCCGGAGGCCGGGACGAGACCCCCGAGACCGCCGGTGTCTCCCACATGGTCGAGCACATGCTGTTTCGGGGCAACGACGCCTACCCTGACAGCCTCACCCTGGAGCGGGCCTTCGAGGCCGTCGGCGGTGGCGCCAACGCCAGTACCGATGTCGAGACCACCTGCTTTTTCAGCCGCATTCATCCCGAGCGGGTCGAGGAGGGGGGGCGCCTGTTCAGCCATCTGTTGCGCGGTCCTCGCTGGCGCGACCTGGAGCTGGAGCGACGCATCATTCTCGAGGAGGCGCGCGAAGACCTCAACGAGCGCGGTGAGATCATCGATCCGGATACCCTGACCAACGGCCTGCTCTGGCCGGGCTCTGTCCTCGGGCAGCCGCTCATCGGCACGCCGGAAACCATCAATGCCCTGTCAGAAGGGGAACTGGCGCGCTACCACCAGGCCCTCTACACCCCGGACAACATGGTTCTGGTCCTTGCAGGGCGGGTTGAACCGCAGCAGGCAGAGGATGCGGTGGCGGGCGCCTTTTCCGACTGGCGCGGTCGTTGCCGTCCGAAGGCCTTCGAGCTGCCGGCTCTTCCGGAGGGCCCGGTCAGCACCTGGGTGCGCGATTCCGATTCGCAGGCAAGTCTGCAGCTGGCGCTGCGCCTGCCCTGGGGGCGGCACCACCAGCATGCCCCGGCCCTGCGTCTCTGGCGGCGCATCCTTTCCTGGGGTGGCGGGTCGCGGCTGATGCTGCGCCTGCGCGAGGAACTCGGTCTGACCTACCATGTCGAGGCCAACCTGCACCTGCTGGACGATACCGGCAGCCTGACCATCGACCTGGCCGTCCAGCCCGACAACCTGGTGCCGGCCTTTGCCGAGATCCTCGCGCTGCTGCGGCAGATGCTTGATGAGACTGTCGGCGATGACGAACTGGCACGGATTCTTCAGGGTTACCGCTACGATCTCGATTACAGCCGCGACCTGCCCGAAGAGATGGCGGTACGTTACGGCTGGGGAGAGCTGGTCGGCTTCAGGCGCGACATCGGCGAGGATTGGGCCCGGGCGCAGACGGTGACCCCGCGTCTGCTGCAGGAGGTGGCCGGCGAGGTTCTGAAACCCGCCTGCATGGCGCTGGCGGTGGTCGGCCCCTGGACCCGGGCGCAGCAGCGCCAGGTGGAAAAGATGCTGGCCGGATTCAGGATCTGACCGCGGAGCCTGAAAAGCAAAAGCCCCGGAGCAACATGCCGCCGGGGCTTTTCTGTCTCTTGTCCCTCGACCTGGTCAGGATTCGAGGTATTGCGGGATGACCCTCGCCAGGGTTTTGAAAATTTCGGTAAAGGTCTTTTCGTCCCGTTCCAGCAGGGTGATGCGGAAGCCGAGCTCCGGGGTGGAAAAGGAAGAGATGGGCACGACGCAGATACCGGTCGAGGCGAGCAGGTAGTAGACGAACCGCTTGTCGAGGCTGACCCCCGGCTCGGCCACAAGCCGCTCCACCAGTTCACGTACGCCGTCGTTTTCGATCGGCAGGGTCTGCCTGTCGGTCAGGCGACCACGCTCGAAAATGACGCTCATGTAGAAAGCGCCGTTGGTACGGTTGACCTCCAGGCCGGGCACGTCTTTGAGGATATCGTAGGCGATGTTGGAGAATCTCTCGTAGCGGGCCTTGCGCTCGTCGAGCCAGGCCGGATATTCGGGATGCGAAAGGATGCGCGGGATCGCCTTCTGTGGCAGGGTGGTCGAGCAGACCTCGACCATCTTCGAATCGACAATGCTTTGGATGTAGCGGGCAAAAACCGGATCCTTGTCGGCATTGTACACCTCGATCCAGCCGCAGCGGGATCCCGGCCAGGGGACTTCCTTGCTGATGCCCTTCATGGAGATGGCCGGGACATCGCCGATCAGGTCCGACAACGGCCGGGTGCTCTGGCCGTTGTAGACCAGGTTCATGTATATTTCGTCCGTGATGATGAACAGGTCGTATTCTCGGGCGATATCGATCATTTCGCGCAGGATGCGTTCCGGGTAGACGGCGCCGGTGGGGTTGTCCGGGTTGATGATCAGGATGCCCGAAATGGACGGATTGTACTTGACCGACAGGCGCAGGTCGTCGAGATCCGGGTACCAGTTGTTGTGCGGGTCTAGCCGGTAGGTGACCGGTCTCTGTCCGGAATGGGCCCCTTCGGCCGAGCTGTGGGTCGAGTAGGTCGGCGAGGGGCCGATGACACGCGCCTCGCGCCGCAGCAGGCCGTACACCTTCTGGATGGCGTCGCCGAGACCGTTGAAGAAGATAATGTCTTCGGCGGTAATCTGGGCGCCGCCGCGGGCATTGGTCAGCTCGGCGAGAAATTCGCGGGTCTCCAATACCCCCTTGGTGGCACAGTAGCCGTAGCTGCAGTCGGTCATGGCCAGATCGGCGACGATCTGCTTCATCCAGTCGGGAATCACTTCCCCCTTGGCGATCGGATCGCCGATGTTCTCCATGTTGGTTCGGATGCCGAGCTGCTGCAGCTTTTCGGCGATTTCGACGATGGCGCGAATCTCGTAGGTCCACTCCCCGGCGCCAATGTGTACGATGTTGTTGCGCATGTCAGTCTCTCCTCGCGGTCGTTTGCGACAATAAAAAAGGCCATGGACGGTGCCATGGCCTGGTCATTTCCTGCTCATGTCGATTCAGGATCTGCTGCCATGCGCACTCCGACGCTTTGCGGTCCTCGCGGCCGCTGCGCTGATAGCTCGGGCTGCGAATGCTGCCGGAGCAAAGCTTTGGGGCGCAGTCGAAATGCTCATGGTATCAAGTCCTGCAGGCTGGGTATCACAGCCGCTTTTCATTGTCAACCGGTAATCCCGGTTCGGGTGTTGTCCGATCAGAAAGGCCGCCGTTTTTTACGCGACAGCTTGCCCATGACCCAGCCGAAAAAGAGGACCCCGGCACCGGCGAGAAACCACTTGATACTGCCGGTGGTCAGCAGACTGGTGTTTTCATCCGCCAGGCGGGCAACTTCGGCCGCCAGCTGTTCGTTCTCCTGTTTGAGCTGGTCGCGCTGCCGGGTCAGCTGTACCAGGTTGGTCGAGTCTGCCAGCAGCTTGCGATACTTTTTGTCAACGCTGTCCAGTTGGGCCGTTGCCGCGGCCAGCTTGTCCCTGAGTTCGGCGTTCTCCCTGGCAAGAGCTTCGGCCTGTTGCCGCGCCTCGGCACTGCCGCCGGACAGCTCGGCCAGCTGTTTTTCCAGCGCCTCGATCTTCCGGGCCTGCTCGCGCAGGGTGATGCTCTTGGGCACCCGGTCGGTAATGTACTGTCTGAGGACGTAGCCTTCCCTGCCGCTGTCAGTGCGAACGTGCAGAAAACGCCCCTCTTCGCCGAGAATCTCGACCCTGGTGTCGGTTTTCAGGTGGTCAACGGCTTCGGCTTTGACATCGGCGGTTGCCCGCAGGGTCAGAACCAGCTGGTCGGTGACATAACCGGTGGCGGCAAACACCGGTCCGGGCAGAAGAGCCAGGAAAATCAGAAGCAGCAGAGCGCGCGGCATGGCAGCCTCCCGTTTCGGCAGTGATCAGCGGTAGCATAGGAGGTTGCGCGGCGACAATCAAGCCGAAATCGTTATGGATTTTAGTGTCCGCCGGCCAGGCCAAGATCGATCATGTCCCTCAGGATCGCCACCGCCTCCAGGCTGTAGGGGTCTTCGTGAACTTCCCGGCGCCAGCGCGCGATCCGGTCTTCGTCCTGGTCCGTCTCCTCGTCGTCAGCCAGGTTGCCGTGGAAGCTGCTGCCGTTGCGGCGTGCTTCCAGTTCCTGGCGCTGTTTGCGGGCCTTGTCGATGTGGAGGCTGACTTCGCTCTCTTCCCGGTGCTTGCGGGCTTCCTCGGCCTCCCGGGCGATCTCCCGAAACTTTTCGCTCTTTCCGACCCTCTCGGCACTGCGCAGGCGCAGTTCGGCGTTGCCGGGACCCTTTTCGGCCCAGGGGGAGAAGCGGGCCGGTTCGACCGTATCCCAGGGCAGGGCGTAGTCCATGTACTTTTCGCCGCTTTCGACGAAACGCATCCGGTCGGGCAGAACCAGGTCGGCTTCGACCCCCTTGGCCTGGGTCGAGCCGCCGCTGACCCGGTAGAATTTCTGGGTCGTGATCTTCAGGGCGCCCAGGGGCTTGTATTTGTCCATGTTGCGGAAGGGAATCGCCCGGTCCAGGTCGAGAATGGTCTGCACCGTTCCCTTGCCGTAGCTGTGGTCGGAGCCGACAATGATGGCGCGGTGATAATCCTGCAGGGCGGCGGCGAAGATTTCCGAGGCCGAGGCACTGAAGCGGTTGATCAGCACCACCAGCGGCCCGTCCCAGGCGATGTCGTCATCCTTGTCTTCGAGAACACGGATGCTGCCGTTGCTGCTTTTGACCTGGACGACAGGGCCCTCCTCGAAAAAGAGCCCCGAAATATTGACCGCGTCGGTCAGGGCGCCGCCGCCATTGTTGCGCAGGTCGATGATCAGCCCGGCGATTTCCTGTTTTTTCAGCTCACTGAGCGCCTTGCGCACGTCATCGGTGACATTGCGGCCGGTCCCGCCCTGGAAGCGGCTCTGGAAGTCCCGGTAGAAACTCGGGATGAGGATGTAGCCGAAGGCGGAGCCCTTTTTCTCCTCCGCTTCGAAGGTCGTCCAGCGAACAAAGGTCTCCTCGATCTCGACCACGTCACGGATGATGGGAATGATTTTCACCTTGCCGTTCGGTTTGCGCACGGTCAGGCGCACTTCGGTCCCCTTGGGTCCGCGGATCAGTTCAACCGCGTCGCGCAGCCTGGTGTCGGTGACATCGACCGGCTCGTCCTTGCCCTGGCCGACGGCGAGGATGATGTCCTCGGCCTCAAGGTCGCCCTGGCGCGCGGCGGCACTGCCCGGAATGATGCGCACGACCTTGATGAAGCCGTCCTCTTCGCGCAATGTCGCGCCGATCCCTTCGAGGGAACCGCGCATGCCGATCTCGAAATCCTCTTTCTGCTTGGGCGGAAAGTAGCTGGTGTGCGGATCGAAGGCGCGGGCAACGGCGTCGAAATAGCGATCGTAGTGGTCCTGCAGGGTGTCCTTGAGCAGCCGGTCGAAAAAGGCATCGAAGCGTTTGGCGATCTTGGCGCGCGCCTCGGGCTGGTCGGCCCCCTTGGCGGCCGGTTCCTTCACGTCCTTTTGTTCGCTGTCGCTTTTGCCGTCTGTCCCCTTTTCCTGCTCGCCGTCGTTTTCCAGGGTGAGCATGCGTACCAGTACCTGGTATTTGAGAATCTTGCGCCAGCGTTCGCGCAGTTCCTTTTCGCTGTGGCACCAGTCGAGTTTTTCCGGGTCGGTTTCGAAGGATTCGTCGCGGTTGAAATCGAAATCCCTGGCGAGAATCTCCCCGGCCATCGAGCGGACCTGTCTGATGCGTTTCTGCAGCAGGTCGTGAGCCAGGACAGGCAGTTCGATGCGGCCGCGGTTGATCTCGTCGTCGATCCGGTCGGCGAAGGCACTCAGCTTGTCGACATCGGCAGCCAGCAGGAAGCGTTTCTGAAAATCGAGCTGTTTCAGGTAGAGATCAAAGGCCGCCTCGGAAAGGTCGTTGTCGAAGCCCTTGCGGCTGAAATGGTGCTGCCCCAGTTGCTGACGCAGCACGTAGCTGAGCAGCCGGGCCCGGCTGGCGATCTCGTCGTCATTGCGGTGAGGCTGCGGCTGGGCCGCAAGGGAGCAGGGGAGCAGAAACAGGAGCAGGAGGAGAGTCAGGATTCTACGCATGGGGCTGTCCATTCACGTCTGAGGTCGTGGGGCGCAGATTAGCACAGCAG
>RFIO01000327.1 GCA_003695205.1 Deltaproteobacteria bacterium | reverse complement strand
CCTCACCACCGTCCTGCTCCTGCTCCTGGCCCTTTCCTTCCTGTTCTCAGGCATGGAAACGGGAATCCTCTCGCTCAACCGAATGCGGCTGCGGCAATTGATCCGCGAAGGCGACCGACGGGCCCGCCTGCTGAACCGTTACCTGTCCGACCCCGAAAGTTTCCTGTGGACAATTCTGGTGGGCAACACCCTGGCCAATATCGCCGCCGCCTGGATCATTCTGCATGCCATCCACAGCCGCTTTCCCGGCGATCCAGTGGCCTTCGGTCTGGGGGCTCTGGTGGTGGCGATGATCTTCTTTCTGGTGGGAGAAATCCTGCCCAAAACCCTGTTTGGCATGTTTCCCACGCGCCTGTGCCTGATGCTCTCACGCCCCTTCCGGCTGGCCCACTTCCTGATTCGGCCGATGGTCGTCGCGGTCGAACTGCTGGCCGGCGGCATCCTCCGGAGTACCGGGGGGAAGCCCTTCGGCAGCGCCACCTTCGCCAGCCGCGAGGAATTGCGATGGCTGATGCAGGAATCGGGGCAGACCTTCACCTCCGAGGAGCGGATCATGATCAACCGAGTCATGGACCTGGAAAAACTGACCGTGCGTTCACGGCTGGTGCCGTGGTCCAGGGTGGTGTCGGTCGATGCGACCACGCCGATGGGCGAAGTGATGGATCTGGCTCGGCAACGACGCTTCACCCGCATGCCGGTGTGGGAAGACAAGAACGGCGAGCGGAAGGTGGCGGGGCTCATCAGCCTCAAGCGGCTGCTGTTCGAGGTGGATATCGACCCGTCGAAGCCGGCCGGCGACTACACGCGCCCGGCGCTGTTCCTGGATGAGTCCAAGCGACTGGAAGACGCGCTGCAGTTGATGCAGAAGACCGGGCACCGCATGGCGGTGGTGCAGGATCGCAACAAGGAAACTGTCGGCATCATCTGCCTGGAGGATATTCTCAAAGTGATCTTCGGGGAGGTGCGCCTGTGAGCATGGAGCTGGCTTTCGAGATCGCCTTGAAGATTCTGGCGGTGG
>RFIO01000045.1 GCA_003695205.1 Deltaproteobacteria bacterium | reverse complement strand
CTGCCGGCCCAGGTTGTCGGCGAGGATGCCTCCAGCTGGTTCCGCACCGTCGTGATCGACAAGGGGAGTGAGGACGGCCTGCGGGACGGCCTGCCGGTCGTGGTCGCCGAGGGGGTGGTCGGCCGGACCTTCCAGACCTCCGCCCACGCGACGAGGGTACTGCTGGTCACCGACGCCTCCTCCGCCATTGCCGTACTGGTGCAGCCGACCCGGACCCGGGCCATCTGCCGGGGGCGAGGTCAGCGCCTGGTGCTCGATTATGCCCCCCGTACCGACCAGGTCAGTGTCGGTGACACCGTCATCACCTCCGGCATGGGCGGAGTCTTCCCCAAGGGGATTCCAGTTGGGACCGTTGCCGAGGTCAGCCGGGGTGACTATGGCCTTTTCCAGGGAGTGACGCTGGAGCCGAGCGTCGATTTTTCCCGCCTGGAAGAGGTCCTGGTGCTGCTGGAGGCGACACCATGAAGCGTGTTGCCGGCCTGGTCGTACTCGGAGGCCTGTTCGCCCTGGTGCAGACGGTGGTCTGGCCGCACCTGGTCGGCTGGCAGGTCAAGCCTGATCTCATCCTGGTGCTGGCTATCTATATCGGCCTGACCGAGAGGCAGTTCTCCGGTACCCTGCTGGTCCTGCTGCTCGGAAGTTGTCTCGACGCGGTCTCAGGCAACCAGCCCGGGCTGCATGCCATCATTCTCCTGAGCGCCCTGTACAGCGTTTACCTGCTTGGCAGCCGGCTCAATACCGAGAATCTTCTGCTGCTGCATATCCTGGTAGCCTGGGCAACCCTGCTGCAGGCAGTCCTGCTGATTGTTCTCGGCCCCTTTGCCGACCTGGCCGGCCTCTGGCGCGAGGTCCTGCCGATCCTGGTTCCACAGCTGCTGCTCAACGTCATTGCTGCTGCCCTCCTGCTGCGGCTGGCCCCATGGCTGGCCCGGCGGCTGGCCCCCGGCAGCGTCCTGCCATGGCTGAACCGCCTGGAGAGAGGTCATGGGGCTTAACGCCGGCTGGGACAGCGATCCGATTCATCCGCGTCGCCTTTTTCTGCTGTCGCTGGCCGCGCTGATGGTCTTCGCGCTGCTGCTGGCGCGTCTTTGGTACCTGCAGGTCATTCGGGGTGAGGACTACCGCCAGCTGTCGGAGAAAAACCGGGTCCGCTACCTCTCCATCCCGGCGGCGCGCGGGCCGGTGCTGGATCGCTACGGCCGGATGCTGATCGACAACCGGCCGGCCTTTGCCATCGCGGCGCTGCGCCAGGATGTGGCCGACCCTCAGGAGCTGCTGGCCAGGCTGAGCAGCTACCTCGAACAGCCGGTCGAGAAGTTGCTCGATCGTTGGAAGGAGGGGTTGAAGCTGCCGCGCTACCGACCCATCCGTTTGGCCGATGACATTCCCCGCGATCTGGTCGAGCGCCTTCAGGAGCACTCCGTCGATCTGCCCGGCCTGTTTGTCGAGGTCCGTCCGGTGCGTTCCTACCCTCAGGGCGAAATGGCAGCCCAGTTGCTCGGCTATGTCGGCGAGGTGACCGAACAGGACCTGGAGGAACAGTCGGACGAAAGTTACAGGCCCGGAGATGTGATCGGCAAGCGGGGGCTTGAGAGGGTTCTGGAACAGGACCTGCGCGGCACTGACGGGGAGCGGCTGCTTGAGGTCGACGTGCGCGGCAAGCAGATGCGCATTCTGCAGACCCGCGAACCCCGGCCGGGTCACAGGGTTTTTCTGACCATCGATCGCGACCTGCAGCGAGCCGCCGAGCAGGCCTTCGGGGATGAGTCGGGGGCGGCGGTCGTGATGGACGTGCGCACCGGAGAGATTCTCGCCTTCGTCAACCGCCCCTCCTTTGACCCGGCCAGCTTCGCCACCGGCATCTCACTCGAAGACTGGAACCGACTCGTCAAAGACCCGCGTCGTCCGCTGCAGAACAAGGCGATCGGGGGCATGTACCCGCCCGGTTCGACCTTCAAGATCGTGACCGCCCTTGCGGCCTTGCAGGCCGGGGTAGCCAGCCCCCGGACCACGGTCGACTGCGAGGGGGAGATTCAGGTCGGCAACCGGATCTTCCGCTGCTGGAAGAAGAAGGGGCACGGGCGTACCGACCTGAAAAAGGCGCTGCGCGAATCGTGTGATGTCTGGTTCTACAAGGTTGCCCTCGACCTCGGCATCGACCGGCTGTCGAAGATGGCTTTTGACCTGGGGCTGGGCAAGCCGACCGGCCTGGTCCTGCCGGGCGAAAAGGGCGGGCTGATCCCGACGCGTGAATGGAAACGCAGCCGTTTCAACCAGCGCTGGTACGATGGCGAAACGGTCATTGCCGCTATCGGCCAGGGTTACGTGCTGACGACGCCGTTGCAGCTGGCGGTGATGACCGCCGCCGTGGCCAACGGCGGCGCCGTTCTGAAGCCCCAGCTGATCTACCGGATCGAAACGATTGAAGGTGAGCCGATTCAGTTGCGGCAGGCGGAAGTCGTCCGCCAGGTGCGGCTCGATAAAAACGCCCTGGCCGAAGTAAAGAAGGGGCTGGTGGCGGTGGTCAACGAGCCGCACGGCACCGGCTGGGCGACCAAGTTCAGGGAGGTGGTCGTTGCCGGCAAGACCGGTACCGCCCAGGTGGTGCGGCGTAAGTCGGACGAAGAGGAAGAACTGGCTCAGGCGGGGGACGAGACGCCCTGGCGTTTCCGCGATCACGCCCTGTTCGTCGCCTACGCTCCGGCGGATGACCCGACCGTGGCTGTTGCGGTGGTGGTGGAGCACGGCCGGCACGGTTCCACGGCGGCCGCTCCCATTGCCCGCGCCATCTTTCGGACCTACTTCAACATCCCCGAGGAGGATGGCGAAGTCGAAAACCCTGGATACATCGGGGACTGACGAGCATGTTCGATCGCAGACTGCTGACCCATTTCGACTGGACCCTGCTGCTGCTGGTGCTTTTGACGGCCGGCATCGGCATCGCCAATCTCTACAGCGCCACCAGTCTCTGGCAGGGAACCCTGGGCGGCATCTACCTGCGCCAGGTCGCCTGGTTGGGAGTCGGTCTGACGTTGGCCCTGTCGCTGTGCCTGTTCGATTACCGGCGCCTGTTTCACCTCGGTTTTGTCTTCTATGCCGTCAATATCCTGTTGCTGGCAGCGGTCTTTGTCATAGGGCGTACCATCATGGGGGCGACGCGGTGGATCGACCTGGGATTCTTCAACCTGCAGCCGAGCGAACTGATGAAGCTGGTCATCATCATGACGCTGGCACGCTATTTCAGCGAGAACGCGCCGCCGGGAGGTTTTGACCTCAGAGGTCTGGGGGTCCCCTTTGCCATCCTCGGTCTGCCGGTGCTGCTGGTGATGAAGCAGCCCGACCTGGGCACCTCGCTGCTGATCCTCTTTATCGGCATGACCATGGCCCTGTTCGCCGGTATCCGTCGGCGCACGGCGTTTTTTCTTGGGGCGGGCGGCATCCTGGCCTGCTGGGGCGGCTGGTTTCTGCTGCACGACTACCAGCGCCGTCGTATCCTGACCTTCCTCGATCCGGAGCATGATCCCCTGGGGGCCGGCTATCACATCATCCAGTCGAAGATCGCCGTCGGCAGCGGCGGATTTTTCGGCAAGGGGTTCATGCAGGGGACCCAGTCGCGGCTCTCTTTTCTGCCCGAGCGCCACACCGATTTCGCCTTCAGCGTCTTTGCCGAAGAATGGGGATTTAGCGGTTGCCTGGTGCTGATCGGCCTCTATCTGCTGCTCATCCTCTGGGGGTTGCACGTCGCCCGCCGGGCGGCAGACCGGTTCGGCAGCTACCTGGCAGTGGGAGTGACCGCAATGCTCTTCTGGCACATCGTCGTCAATCTCGGTATGGTCATCGGCCTGCTGCCGGTGGTCGGGGTGCCGCTGCCGCTGGTCTCCTACGGTGGCACCAGCATGGTGACGACGATGACGGGGGTGGGGATATTGCTGAACGTAAGCATGCGTCGCTTTGT
>RFIO01000044.1 GCA_003695205.1 Deltaproteobacteria bacterium | reverse complement strand
GGATCTGACCACCATGGCCACCATCGAACCCGGCACTCAGGCTCGCGCCGAACTGGTTGCCAAGGAAGATTTTGTGCTGGCTGGCATTGATGTCGCCCGAGAAGTTTTTCACCAGCTCGATGCCGATGTCGCCTTTGAGGCTTTGAAAAGCGACGGTCAGGCGGTGGCGCGCGGCGACGTTATCGCCTGGATCAAGGGGGAGGCCGCGGTACTGCTGCAGGGTGAGCGGGTCGCCCTGAATCTGCTGCAGCGCATGTGTGGCGTCGCGACGCTGACACGCCGCTTCGTCGATGCTGTAGCCGGTACCCGGGCGGTGATCGTCGATACGCGCAAAACAACCCCGGGCCTGCGGGCGGTGGAAAAGTATGCCGTTCGCATGGGGGGCGGCCACAACCATCGTACGGCCCTGTATGACGGCATCCTGATCAAGGAAAACCACATAGCCGCAGCCGGTGGAATCGCCGCTGCCATCGAGCGGGCCCGGGCCCGGGTGCCGCACCTGATGAAGATCGAGATCGAAACCCGCGACCTGGACGAGGTCCGACAGGCCCTGGACGCGGGCGCGGAATGCATCCTGCTGGACAATATGTCCCTCGATCAGCTGCGCGAGGCCGTGGCCCTGGTCAATGGCCGGGCATTGACGGAAGCCTCCGGCGGGGTGAATCTTGAAACCGTGGCTGACATCGCCGCGACCGGAGTCGACCTGATATCCGTTGGGGCGCTGACGCATTCGTATCGTGCCGTCGATATTTCGATGCTGTTTCAATGACGTGAGACGGGCCGTGCCCGTTGCCTGACAACGATTAGCGGGAGTCCTGTTTGCCGACCAGAGAGGTCCGCCAACATCTGTTGCGTCTGTTGCGGGAAGCCGAGGACGGGCATGTTTCCGGCGCGGCCTTGAGCCGTACCCTCGGCATGAGCCGCGCGGCGATCTGGAAACAGGTCGAGGTGCTGCGGTCAAGGGGCTACAGGATCGAAGCGGTTCCCAGTCGGGGCTATCGCCTGGTCGAGGAACCCGATCTGCTGACCGAGGAACTACTTCGTTCTCACCTTGAAGGCTGCGGCATCGGAGAGCGGGTCGTCTGTTTCGACCAGACAGATTCCACAAACATCCAGGCACTGCGCCTGGTCGAGGAAGGCGCCGAAGAGGGAACCGTCCTGATCGCCGACAGCCAGCAGGCGGGCAAGGGCCGCCTCGGCAGGGCCTGGGTCTCTCCTCCGGGCGTCAATCTCTACACCTCCGTCATTCTCCGCCCCGACATTCCCCCCTGGCAGGCGCCGCAGCTGACCTTTGTCGCTGCTGTGGCGCTGGTGCGAGCCATCGAGCAGGTCTGCGGTTTGAGCGCCCGCGTCAAGTGGCCCAATGATGTTCTGGTTGACGGTGCCAAGGTCGCGGGTGTTCTGAGCGAACTGCTGGCCGACATGGACCGCGTACGGGCCGTCATCCTCGGTATCGGCCTGAATGTCAACATGACCCGGGAGCAATTGCCCGAGACCCTTCGCTATCCCGCAACCTCGCTGGCACTGGCTTCGGGGCGCGCATCCTGGTCGCGCCTGCGGCTGGCCTGTGCCCTGTACCGGCAGATCGACGAACTCTACCGCGTGTATCTTGATCGGGGGTTCGAGCCGGTGCGTCTTGCCTGGGAGGCGAGCTGCGACCTGGTCGGCCGCCAGGTGCAGGTCGCTTCGGGGGATGACCTTCTGGCCGGGCGCTGTGCCGGAATCGATCTTGACGGTGCCCTGCTGCTCTCCGGTGGCGGGGCGACAAAACGAGTGCTGGCCGGGGACGTGCGCCCCGTTGACTGATTCGGAGAGTCGATCTTCATGCTTCTTGTCATCGATGTAGGCAACAGCAATACCGTGTTTGGCATCTACCGCGATGAGGCGTTGCTGCACCACTGGCGTCTGACCACGGACAAGGCGCGTACGCCGGACGAGTACGCCATGCTGCTGCACGAGTTGTTCAGCATGGCCGGGCGCCATTTCCGTGATATTGACGACGTCATCATCTCCAGTGTCGTGCCGCCCATGCTGCGGGTCCTCGAGGATCTCTGCCGCAAATATTTCAACCTGACACCCTATGTCATCGGCCCCGGGATCAGGACCGGCATGCCGATTCTTTATGATAATCCGCGGGAGGTGGGAGCCGACCGCATCGTCAATGCCGTTGCCGCCTATGAACGCAAAAAGTCCAGCCTGATCGTCGTCGACTTCGGGACGGCCACCACCTTCGACTACATCAGTGCCCGGGGAGAGTATCTCGGCGGCGCCATCGCGCCGGGCCTTGTCATCAGTACCGAAGCCCTGTTCGAGAAGGCGAGCAAGCTACCGCGGGTCGATGTCGCCCGACCACCCCAGGTGGTGGCAAAAAACACGGTTCACAGCATGCAATCGGGGCTCTATCACGGCTACTGCGGCCTGGTGGACGGAATTGTCAAAAGGATGAAGCAGGAAATGGCGGATGAGCCGGCCGTGGTCGCCACCGGTGGTCTGGCTCAGCTGATTGCCGAGGGGACCGAAAGTATCGACGAGGTGCTGCCCGACCTGACACTGGAAGGGCTGCTGATCATATATCGACGCAACCGGGGCTGATTTTGACACCCCCGGAACCGGGTGCTAGGATTTGGCCTTAATACCCGTTAAGACGGCACGTATCGAGCGGGTCTTCTGTGATCCGATCTCAATCTCTGCCCCCGCCTGCAGAGCGGGATGAAAGGAGCGGCCATGGGAAAGTATGACACCTCGAAGATTCGTAACCTGGGCATTGTAGGTCAGGGGGACGCCGGCAAGACCTCGCTGACCGAGGCGATGCTGTTCAACAGCGGCATGACCGACCGCCTCGGCAAGGTTGACGACGGCTCCTCCAACATGGATTTCGAGCCCGAAGAGATCAAGCGGCACATTACCATCAGCTCCAGTCTGCATCACTGCGAATGGCAGGGACACGGCCTGCACATGGTCGATACTCCCGGCTACACCAACTTCCTGCACGATACCCGCAACTGCCTGCGTATCCTCGGCGGCGCGGTGCTGGTCGTTTCCGCGGTCGACGGCGTCAAGGCCCAGACCAACCGCCTTTGGAAGTGGATGGACGAATTCGAGGTACCCAGGATCGCCTTTGTCAACAAACTCGACCGTGAACGTTCCGATTACCTCAAGGCCCTCGATGACCTGGAAAAAAATCTGGGCACCCGCCCCGTACCGGTCAATATGCCGATTGGTTCCGAGGAGAACTTCAAGGGCATAATCGACCTGGTCCACATGAAGGCGCGCATGTTCCAGTTTGACGAAAAAGGGACCTACAGCGAGGAAGAGATTCCCGACGAATACAAGGACGAAGCCGAGCGTCTGCGCTTCATGCTGGTCGAGGCGGCCGCCGAAGCCGACGACGAGCTGATGGAAAAATACCTCGAGACCGAGGAACTGACCGACGAGGAAGTTTTCCGCGGCCTGCGCGAAGGGACCCTGACCGGAGTCTTTACCCCGGTTCTGTGTGGTAGCGCTACCGCCAATATCGGCGTACGGCAGCTGCTGGATTATATCGTCGCCTGCCTGCCGTCCCCGATCGACAAGGGAACCCAGATTGGTACCAACCCCAAGACCGGCGACGAGGTCAAGCGCGAACCCGATCCGGCTGAGCCTTTTTCAGCCATGGTCTTCAAGACCATCAGCGATCCCTATGCCGGCAAACTGACCCTGTTCCGCATCTATTCGGGCAAGATCAAGGCCGATACCAGCGTCTTCAATCCCAACCGGGACTGCAACGAACGGCTGTCCGCCCTGTTCGAGATGGAGGGCAAGAAACAGAAGCCGGTGACGGAGGCCGAAGCCGGAGATATCGTTGCCGTGGCCAAGCTCAAGGAAACAATGACCGGCGATACCCTGTGTGATCCGTCCAACCCGGTCATCTATGAAAGCCCTCTCGAACTGAAGCCGGTGATCTCTTTTGCCCTGGAAGCCAGGAGCAAGGGGGACGAGGACAAGATCATGAGTTCGCTCAAGCGGCTCATGGAGGAGGACCCCACCCTGCAGGTGCAGCGTGATGAGGAAACCAAGGAGATGATCCTCTCCGGCATGGGGCAGGTCCATGTCGAAGTGGCCTGCGAGAAACTCAAGCGCAAGTTCGGTGTCGAAGTCGTGCTGAAGGAACCGAAGGTTCCCTACCGCGAGACCATCAAGAAGGCGGTCGAACAGTCCTACCGGCACAAGAAGCAGTCGGGTGGCAAGGGGCAGTTTGCCGATGTGACCATCCGGCTTGAACCGCTGGGTCGCAGCGAAGGTTACGAATTTGTCGACAAGATCGTCGGCGGTGTCATTCCCCGCCAGTTCATCCCTGCTGTCGACAAGGGAATCCAGGAGGCCATGCGCAAGGGGCCGCTGGCCGGTTACCCTGTGCAGGATTTCCGCATCACCCTTTTCGATGGCGGTCACCACAGTGTCGACTCCTCCGAAATGGCCTTCAAAATCGCCGGCTCGATGGCCTTCAAAAAGGCGATGGAAGCAGCCAATCCGATCCTGCTTGAACCGGTCGTGGAGATGGAAATCACCGTTCCCGACGAATGTATTGGTGATGTCATCGGCGACATGAACAGTCGGCGCGGCAAGGTTCTCGGGGTTGATCCGCAGGGGAGCAACCAGGTGGTCAAGGTGCACGTGCCGATGGCGGAGGTCCTCAAGTACGCACCTGAACTGAGGTCCATGACCTCGGACCGGGGTCTGTTCACCATGGAATTCTCCCATTACGAGGAGGTGCCCTCGCACCTCATGGCCAAGATCGTCGAAGCGGCGAAGCAGGCCGAACAATAGCAGGCAGCTGGCAGCACCCGGAGCTATCCGGGTGCTGCTTTTACAATGGGCCGCGGATGCGGCAGGTGTTGTCAGGAAGGGATGGTCGACATGGACAAGCGTGATGAGGACCTGTTCGGGTTCGAGGAGGAAGAGCCGCGGCAGAAGGAAAGGGCCGACAGCGAAGAAATCCTGACCATCGAAAGTTTCGAGGAGGAGCCGGAGCCATCCGGAGATGCTTTCGATTTTGTCGAGGAAGAGGAGGCTCCCGCCCCGGTTGACCTGGCCGAAGAGTCGCAGGAAGATGATGAACTGTTCGGCGCGGATCCGGCCGAATCGTCCGTAGAGGAAAACGACACACCCGGCTGGGCCAGGGTGGCCGACATGGTCGGTGAACAGGAGAGTCAGGCGCAACCGGAGGAAGAACCGGTTCCCCCTCTGTTCGCAGAGGAAGAGGCCGATGGCACCTTTGAAGGTGACGAGGCAGACGGGGAAGAAGCCCCAGGCCAGTCCCGTCGCCTGCTGGTCCTTGTTCTTTTGCTGGTGCTGGCCGCAGCCGCGGCCGGCTGGTTCCTCATGACAACAGGCGAGAAAGAGCCGGCTCAGGTAGCGGTCAGCGGCAAGATGCCGATTCAGCCGCCGCCCGCTCCGCCCCGGGAGGAGCAGAAGGTAGCCACTGAAACCGTTGCGCCCAAACCGGTGGCCGCCGTCGGACAGCAGCAGGCGGCAGAGCAGAAACAGGCCGCCTCCGGAACGGGGACGCCCGCAGGGACCGGTGAGGCGTTCGCCGGATCAGAAAAGCAGGTCCCTGCCGCACCGGCGAAGCCCGTTCCTGTCGCCGTGCCCGCGAAACCCACCGGTGCCGCCGGCAAAGCGAAGCAAGAAATTCCCGACAAACCTGCCGCAGGGAAAGAGCCGTCACCTCAGGTAACGCGGAAGCCGGCCGAGACCGGCCAGCCGGCGGACAAGGCTGTCAGCGGTGGTCAGTCGGCCGCTGGCGGAGGATACCTTGTGCGGGCCGGGGCATTCATGCTTCCGGCCAACCTGGACGATGCTCTCAAAAAGGTGCGCAAACTGGGCCTGGAGCCCAGGGTCGAATCGGTGCCGATGACCCGGCCGATGGTACGGTTGCGCTACGGCATTTTCAGCAAAACCAAAGCGCCCGCTGAACTGGCTCGCCTGAAGAAGAAGGCCCCGTCAGCATTCGTCATCTATCATGATGACAAGGGAGAGATTTTTGCCGGCTCCTTCGTCAGTCTCGACAAGGCGCGTCGCTACGCTGATATTCTCTGGGAAAAACACCAGTTGCGCCTCGAAGAAGTTCGCGCCGAAGTGGCCGTTCCGGTACGGCGGGTCAGTGTCGGCCCCCTGAAGGATCGTGTTGAAGCCGGCAAGGTCGCGGAAAAATTGAAAAAGGCTGGTCTGGAAGGGGCCATTGTCAAATCCGGCAAGTAAAACATGAGTGATCAGAAACAGACCCGCAAAGTCAAACTCAAGGTGCCCCAGGCCGTTGCCCGGGTGGTGGCGGCATCCGCTCCGCGTGAATTGAAGCTGTCAGCGGCCAGAGGGGCCGTGCCGCTCGAGGGGCGGGACCTGGTCCTGACCCTGTTCCTGCTGGCCTACGGCAAGGACGAGGAGCTGAAGCGCCTTGCCCGAACCACGATTGCGGAGCTGCCTGCCAATATCCTTGAGCCGCTGGTCGGCGATGACGATGTCCATCCGCAGTTGCTCGACTTCATCGCCCGATTTCGCATAAGTGATCTCTCATTGATGGAGCGGGTGCTGATTCATCCGCACATCGGCGATGAGACCCTGCTCCATGTCGCCCGCAGGGGGAGCAACACGGTGGTTTCGCTGATTGCCAACAACGCTGACCGTCTGATCGCCTGCCCCGACCTTATCGATGCCATTTTCGCCAATCCCGACGTGGACAAGGCGGTCAAGTTCCGTCTCGGCTGGGTCGACCCGGAGGAGCAGAAGGCCAAACAGGCACAGCGCCAGGCGGCCGATTCCGGTGATGACGATGATGACCTGGAGGGTGGCGAAATCGAGGAGCTGGAAGAGGAGCACAAATCCAAGTACCAGCTATTGCTGACCTTCGGGGTCTCGGACAAGATCAAGATGGCGCTGACCGGCGACAAGGAATGGCGCAGTCTTCTGGTCAAGGATCCCAACAAGCTGGTCTGTTCGGCTGTTATCAAGAATCCCCGCATCACCGAGGGGGAGGTTCTGGCGATCGCCCGCAATCGCAGTGCCAACGATGAACTGATCCGGCTGATCACCCTCAACCGCGAGTGGGTCAAGAACTATGAAATCCGCAAGGCCCTGGTCATGCACCCGCGCACACCTCTGCCCAAGGCCCTGCGCTACATGGCTTCCCTGACCGAGAAGGAGCTCAAGGAACTGTCCAAGAGCCGCAATGTATCGCAGGTAATCGTCAATAACGCCCGGCGCATGCTGATGCAGATGGAGAAGAGGCGCTGATATGAGCAGGACGGAAGGTGAATTTCGCATCGGGGTTCTGACCCTGTCCGACAAGGGGGCCCGTGGTGAACGGGTCGATGAAAGCGGTCCGGCCCTGGTGGCCCTGTGCGCCGGGCTGGGCAGGGTGGAGAAGACCGGAATCATCCCCGATGACCGGGAGACAATCATGGCCACTCTGGTCGAGTGGGCCGACAAGTGTGGTCTGGATCTTATCCTGACGACCGGCGGCACCGGTCTGACACCGCGCGACGTGACCCCGGAGGCAACCCTGGCCGTTGTTGACCGCCTGGTGCCCGGCATGGCCGAGGCGATGCGCATGGAGAGTCTGAAAAAGACGCCCCACGCCATGCTGTCGCGCGGGGTGGCCGGAATGCGTGGCGAGACCCTGATCGTCAATCTCCCCGGCAGCCCTAAAGCGGCCCGGGAGAATTTTGCCGTGCTGCTTCCCGCCTTGCCTCACGCCCTCGGCAAGCTCAAGGGCGACCCCAGCGACTGTGCCGCCGGCTGAACGCCAGGGAGAGTCTCAGATGAACGCACCCCGTAAAAAAGTGCTTCTGGTCGATGACGTCGAACTTTTTGTCGAGCTGGAAAAGACCTTTTTCCACCGGGCCAATGTGACCCTGCTGGTGGCCCGCAACGGTCTTGAAGCTCTGGACCTGGCACGCAGGGAGCGCCCCGACCTGATTTTCATGGACCTGTTCATGCCGGAGATGGACGGGGATGTGGCCTGTGCGCGGCTCAAGGAGGATCCGGACCTGTCCTCGATCCCGGTGGTCATGGTTACCCACGGCGGCCGGGACGCCGACCTTCAGCGCTGCCGGGATGCCGGCTGTGACGATATCCTGCTCAAACCGGTCAACCGTCACAAGTTTGTCGCTGCCGCCAGGCGTTTCATCGGCCTCGAGGACCGGGTTGCTCCCAGGGTCGACGCCAGGATCGAAGTCCGGTACGCCAACGGCGGCAATGAGCTGACCGATTACAGCCTCAATATGAGTACCGGGGGCTTGTTTCTCGAAACCGATCGCCTGCTTCCGGTCGAGACCGAATTGCAGGTTTCCTTCAATCTTCCCGACCGCGACGAACCCGTGCGCACCCGGGCCCGGGTCGCCTGGGCCAACGAACCTGACAATCGCATCAAGCCGGGGCTGCCGCCCGGAATGGGGCTTCAGTTCCTCGATCTCTCTCTTGACGACCTCCAGGATGTCCGATCCTTCGTGCGCGAACATCTCGACCGCATTCTGCCTTCGTAGGAAAAAGCGGTCTGTACGCTTTTTCATTTTTTTGACCTGGGTCAATTGCGTCATCCTGAATCTCTGTTAATTATCTCTCTGTATGCTCCGGCATCAGGGTGAATCGCCAGTTCTGTGAACTGGGCCGGACCGACATCAACCATCAACAGGGAGGTCAGAAGATGAAGAAGGGTTTGTTCCTGTCGCTGATCGTCATGACGGCATTGATTGCCACGTCCACCGCCATGGCCAAGCAGCAGGCGAGGATTTCCAAGCAGACGGCCCAGTGCCTCGACTGCCACGAGGGGATGGCCGGAATCGTCAGCCAGTGGGAAGACAGCGCCCACTGGAATGCCGGGGTCGGCTGCTATGAGTGCCACAAGGCCGACAAGAGTGATGCCGACGCCATGGAACACAACGGCTTCACCATTGCCGTCATTGTCTCTCCGCGCGACTGCGGGGCCTGCCACCCGAAGGAGACCGCCGAGCAGGAGGCCAGCCACCACGCCAAGGCCGGCGACATCCTGAACACCAAGGATGGCCTTCTCGGCCAGACCATCGGCGGCGAACCGGCAGTGGCGGTCGGTTGCCGGCAGTGCCACGGCAGTATTGTCAAGGTGACCAAGGACGGTCAGCTCGACCCGGCCACCTGGCCAAACACCGGTATCGGGCGCGTGAATCCGGATGGCTCCAAGGGAACATGCTCGGCCTGTCACACCCGTCACCGCTTCAGCAAGGAACAGGCCCGTCAGCCTGAGACCTGCGGCAAGTGCCACCTCGGTCCCGACCACCCGCAGAAGGAAGTCTACGAGGAGTCGAAGCACGGCATCCTCTACCGCGCCTTCAAGGACGATTTGAACATGGACCGCCCCAAGTGGGTCGCCGGCCAGGATTACTACGACGCCCCGACCTGTTCAACCTGCCACATGAGCGCCACCCCGAATCAGGATGTCACCCACGACGTCGGAACCCGGCTTTCCTGGAACCTGCGGGCGCCGATTTCCAAGCGCACCGACAACTGGCAGAAGAAGCTGAACGACATGAAGGATGTCTGTTCCGCCTGCCACGGGGCGCCCTTCGTCGAGGGCTTCTACAAGCAGCTTGACGAGTTTGTCGGCCTGTACAACGACAAGTTCGCCATTCCCGCCAAGGAGATCCGCGAGCTGCTCATGAAAGAGGGGGTCATCAGCAAGGGTAACTTCGATGACAAGATCGACTGGATCTACTGGGAGCTCTGGCATCACGAAGGCCGCCGTGCCCGCCACGGTGCTTCGATGAGCGGACCGGACTACGCCTGGTGGCACGGCATCTATGATGTCGCCAAGGCCTTCTACACCCATCTTCTGCCCGAGGCCAAAGAGGCCTGCGAAAAGGCCGGCAAGCCCGAGGTTTACGAGAAGATCGTCGCCAAATACATCGACGGTCGCCCCGAGCACCAGTGGTACACCAAGGGGTTCGATCCCAAACGGCTCGAGCAGATCAAGAAGTACTACAAGGATCGCTACAACCAGGACGTCAAGTAATCTGAGAGACGTTGACCGGCCGGGGCAACCCGGCCGGTTTTTTTTTGTAGGGGCGGCGCTTTTCCGCCCACTCTGCGTTGCCGGCCTCTTCGCTTGTGCGACGTAGCTTCCAGCTACGCCTCCGCGCTCAGTCAGCCG
>RFIO01000326.1 GCA_003695205.1 Deltaproteobacteria bacterium | reverse complement strand
GAGCGTTCGAACAGGCTGCCCGCCGGCAGAGAAAGCCAGGTAGCCGTTTCGCTGAGCGCGCCGTTCAGACCGGTCTGTTCGGCCCGACGCGTTACCAGGGTCGTTACCGGGCTCAAAACAGCCTGGCGCAACGACCCGAAGGCGGCAACGGGCGCCTGGAGCACCAAACCGGTTTCGGTCAGGCTGAGCCCGGTTTCGAGATCCAGCCCCCCTTCGGCCTGCAGCAGGAACCCTGAGGGATCAAGGCCTTCGGCCAGAACAAGCCGGAAATAGCCTCGGTCGTCAGAGCGGGTCTCACACCGCCCCCTGCCACTGGCCCAGCAGAGCTCGAGCGCCTCTCCCGTTGCCGGGTCGACGAGCTGCACCCTGGCATCCGCGATCGGCCCGTCCTCGATGAATCCCGAGATGACCGGGCCGGTACCGGACGGCGGAGCAAAGGCGGTATCCGAACCACCGCCCCCGCCACAGGCCGAAGCGGCGAGCAGGACCATGCCCCACAGCAGAAGATGTCTCCAGCGTCGACAGATCATGAGCGCCCATAGCCCCCTCCGGCGTCGGACCGCATCACAAATGGCAATGAAAGGTGGCAGAATTAGCGTGGAAGTTTATCAAACCGTTTTTTGCCTGGGCAAACCAAAAAATACTCATATAAAGGGCGATTCCGACCTGATCCTTTCATTTCAGCAACTTGCCTGTGGAACATTTTTTCCGAAACATAAATACCGGTCGGTATGAAACTGGTCAACCATTTTTTCCAGGTTGAGAAACAACCGGCTTCGCGCATTGACGTCTGCAACGTCCTCCGGCAAGATGACGGCAAACGACTGAAACTGTTCTAAATGAAACGTCCCCCGCGCCAGGAACATATATTCCCAATCGCCCTGCTGGCAGCCATCTCCGTTCACCTGCTGCTGTTCTGGGGCCTGCCGGAGCGCCTCCAGCCACCGGCGCCGGGAGCGAATCTGCCGATCCGCGTCGGTCTCAAGCGTATCGCCCCACCACCTGCCGCACCGGAAGAGCGCACAAAGCCGGTCGACGACCAGGGGCTTCCACATCCAACCGCTCCTCCCGCCCCGCCACACAACGAGCCGCAGATACCGAAACGGCCGGCCACAGAGCCTGCGGCACCGGCTCAGAAGGCTGTCGAGCCGCCAACAGCCGAAAAGGCGCCTGTCCCGGCAGAGAAGACAGAGTTGCCCGTGGAAACGGACCCGGCGCCGATGGAGACTGCTCAGCCCCCATCCCTGCCGGCACCGGAGGCAGTCGGCGGGGAGACATCCCCTCCTCAAACGGCCGCGGAACCATCTGACACATCGATCGCCGAAAAGGCCCGGCTCGTCGAGTCGGCGACACTGGAAACGTCGAGTCCGCCTTCCCTGCTGCATCAGCCAACCCCCTACTATCCGCCGCTGGCCAAACGTATGGGCTGGCAGGGGAAGGTTCTGCTGCGACTCAGCGTCAAGCCGGACGGCCGGGTCGGAGGGGTCGAGGTCGAGAAAACATCCGGATATCCGCTGCTCGACCGTTCGGCGCGCAAACAGGTGCGAACCTGGCGTTTCGAACCGGCCAGACGCAACGGGGTCCCCGTCAGCGGAGAGGTTCTTCTTCCCGTGGTCTTCGAATTACGGAAGGGATAGGACAGGATAGCGGATCAGGGCTTGTAGCCGAGTTCTCGCAGGAATTCGAGAACCTGTTGCAGCGACTGCCCCTCCTGCTCCTCGATCTTGCGAGCTTCCTGGGCCGCGCGCTCGGCATCGAGAAAGGCCCGACTGGCGGCGGCGGCCGCCTGCTTGTTTTTGAGGCTGGCCTGTTCAGCTGCCTGTTCGGCCCGCAGGGCGGCCTGCTCCGCCCGTCTGGCGGCCTCTTCAATTCGGCCGGCGCTCTTTTCCATCCTTTTGGCCATCTCCTCCATGCGCAATACCAGGGCCCAGGCCTTTTCCTCGGACCGGGCCGCCTGCTGGCTGGCCTTGATGGCATCCTGCATCTGTTTGCTGGTGGCGGGAAGATAGGCTTCGCATCCGGACAGGATGAGAAGAAGAATGAGACAGACTGACGACCGCGTCAGCTTGTTCATGGGCGGCCCTTTCCGACAGGGTTCAAAGGGTGCGCAACAGCTTGGGGAGTGCCTCCCGGAACCGCCGGAGCGCCTGACCGCGGTGGCTGATGGCGTTCTTCCGATCGAGCGGCATCTCGGCAAGGGTACAGCCGTGCTCCTCCAGATAGAATAAGGGATCGTAGCCGAAACCGCCAGTCCCCCTCCCCTCGTTCAATATCCTGCCGGCCATTTTGCCGGTGAAGTGCCAGCAGCGCCCATCCGGCAACACGAAGGCGAGGTCACAGACAAAGGCGGCTGAGCGCTCCGATTCGGGCACACCTTCCAACTCCTGCAGCAGCCTGCGGTTGTTGGCGGCATCATCGGCATTCTCGCCGGCATAGCGGGCCGAATGGACTCCGGGGGCCCCGCCAAGGGCAGCGACCGTCAGCCCGGAATCGTCCGCCAAGGTCGGCTGGCCGGTGGCACGCGCCACCGTCAGTGCCTTCTTTTCGGCGTTGGCGGCAAAGGTGTCGCCATCCTCGACAATTTCCGGAACAGAATCGAGATCGGCCAGATTGATCAGCTCGACCGGCTGGTCGGCGAGCAGACGGGCGATCTCCTTGAGCTTGCCGGCATTGGAGGTTGCCACCACGATCTTCACAGAAGATCCCCCAGGGCGTCCTTCTGGGCCCGGTCCAGGTCGCGGCAGCCCTTGAGCGCCAACTGCTGCAGCTCAACGAGCTGCTCCGGGGTAAAGGGTTCGGATTCGGCCGTCCCCTGCACCTCGACAAAGCGACCGGAGCCGGTCACCACGAAATTCATGTCGACCTCGGCGCGGCAGTCCTCGTCGTAACAGAGATCAAGAAGCGCCCTCCCATCGACAATGCCGACGCTGACCGCGGCAACACTGTCGCGCAGGGGATCATCGAGCAGCAATCCCTCGCGCTGCAACTTGCGCAGGGCGTCGACCAGGGCGACATAGGCGCCGGTGATGGCGGCGGTGCGGGTGCCGCCGTCGGCCTGGATGACATCGCAGTCGATCTGGATGGTGCGCTCGCCCAGCTTCTCAAGATCCATGACGGCGCGCAGGGAGCGCCCGATCAGCCGCTGGATTTCCATGGTACGGCCACCGAGCTTGCCGCGCACCGCCTCGCGGGGGCTGCGGGTGTGGGTCGCGCGCGGCAGCATGGAGTATTCAGCCGTCACCCAGCCGCGGCCTTCCCCCTTCATGAACGGCGGGACCTTCTCCTCGACACTGGCGTTGCACAGAACCCGGGTATGACCGAAACTGACCAGAACCGAGCCTTCGGCGTAGCGGGTGAAATTGCGCTCGAAAGAAACCGGGCGCAGCTTGTCGGCCGGTCGGCCGTCTGGTCTTTGAAACTGCTCTTCGCTCACTGGCGACTCCTTGGTTCACGGCTGAACCGTTTCAACCCTTCGAGCAAGGCGCGGGCAAACTCCTCGCGGGCGTCGGCATCGGTCAGAACCGCAACATCATCGGGGTTGGTCAGATAGCCCGCTTCGATCAGCAGGGTCGGCAAATCCCCCCTGCCAAGGGGCAGGAGCGGTGCCTCGGCAATGTCGTTCACACTGAAGCCGGCTTCTTCCAGGGAGGTACGCACCTCCTCTGCCAGCCGGCGACTGCCGCGGCTCTGTTCATCCCTCGCCTGGCGGGCACTCATCTCCTCAACCGGCCGGACGAACAATTCGATTCCGGCTGGCGCTGATGAAAAGTGCCCCTGGGCATGCAGCAACAGCAGGACATCGGGCTGGTGCTGCAAAAGCGCCTTCAGCCTGGCTTCCGGGCTCAGGCTGTAATCGCCGTCCCGGCTCAGATAGACCTCGAGTCCGAGCTGCATTTTCAGCTGCTTTTCCAGTTGCCGTCCCAGCTCAAGGACAACATCCTTCTCCTTGGTCCCCTTGAGGCCGATGGTACCGACATCCTCACCGCCGTGGCCAACGTCGATACCGACCACCTTCAGGCTGGAGGATTTCTGGCCGGACTTGCGCTTCAACAGCAGGGCAAAGAGCTGATCGATGGGATTGTCGCTCTGCTCCAGTTCACTGTCGACCGGGTCGAGATTGCGGAAGTAGATGGGACGGCCGACCAGTTCGGGCAGCTGGTCGACGACAAAATCCTCACCGATGCGCAGGCGCCCGTCGATGAATCGTGCCGGGTTTTCCAGCGGGATGAAGCGCCCTTCAACCTCGAGATAGTGACCACCGGGAAAGAGGGAAGCCTTGCCGGCGGGGGTGGAAAAGACATAACGATGGTCCACCGAGCGCCAGTCCCCGGACATGCCGAGGGTTCGCAGCACCTCGTCGATGGGCAGGTAGACGACGCCCTGCTGATTGTAGACTTCCTCTATGCGGTGGGGCCTGCGTCCGCTCCAGGCCAGCTCCACGACGGCCAGGGCCTCGCTGGCGCACAGCAGCAGCATCAGCGACAATATGACAGGGAGGTACGGACGCAACATCGGTCTCCAGTGGCTGGCAAAACGGGCCGAGCTCCTGCCCGGTCGGGCAGTGCTCCTATATACCCCCGGCGCAACGGACCTGTCAACGCGGGCCAGCGCAGGGGCTTTCACGAAATTTTCTGCCGCAATCGGCGATGCCCCCATGAACAGTCCGGGCTAGGAAATCAGCCTCCGCCCCTTGACCGGGCGATGGTCAAGCGCCTCCTGCAGCCTGCGGGTCAGACGCCGCTCGAGCTTGCGCAGGGCGGTCTGCGAGTCGGGATAATCCCTGATCTGGCCACCGGCCGTGGTGTGATGACCGCCGGCGGTCCCCAGATCGGCCATCAGGGTGCGGATCAGGCTGCCGGCATTGATCTCGGGCTGGGACGTCCGCAGCGACAGAAAGACATCCGTACCATCGTGCCCCATGCCGAGAACCAGCTCGACCCCTTCCATGCGCAGCAGGAAATCGGCCATCTCGGCCACGATATCAGCATTGTCGACCCGGTAGAGGTTGAAAACGAGCAGATCGTCATAGATCCTGGAATTCTCGATGGCCCGGTTGTAGCTGAAGTAGTAGTCGCGCGGCACCTTGGGGTGGGTCACCCGGTAGAGGATGCGGTTGTTCGCCAGGGGCAGCAGGTAGAGATAAGCCTCCCGGTCGGCGCGCACCCAGTCGCGGCCAAGATCCTGGGTTTCGGACTTGATCGCATAGAAGAGGATGGTCGCCAGCCGTGTCCCGAAACTGACGTCGTTGGCGAGCAGATACTCAAGCAGGATGGTGGCAGAGGCGCCATAGTCCTCGCGCACGTCGACCCAGCGGCAGGTATCGGTCGCCTCACGGCGCGGATGGTGATCGATGACCAGATGAACCGGCCGGTTGTCCGGGAAACTGTTATTGCCGGTGCCGGGTTGGGTATCGACCATGCAGATCACCTGGAACTGGTCGACATCGACCCGGTCAAAATGAACAGCGTCGATTTCCAGTTCGATGGCCATGGTGCGGTTCTCTCCCCGGCCGATCATGCCGCCGTAGGCAATAACCGCCTCCTGTCCCGTGGTCTTGAGCAGCAGGTGTTTCAGGGCCGCCGCTCCGGCCAGCGAGTCGGGGTCCGGGTTGTCGTGCGCGACAATCAGGACCTTGCCCTTGCCGCGCACCCAGTCGAGGAACTGGCGGGAAAATTCCCGCGAGCGTTCAAGCTGCACGTCACATCCCTTTCAGGCCCCGGTCGGGGCAATGCAATCGAACTATTCGACCCCGGCCAGGTCGAGAGCCTGCCGGACCGCGTCGGCGGCCGAATCGGCCGTACGGACACCGGGCAGGTCGTTCCAGCTGTTCAGGGCGATGACAGGTCGCCCCAGCTTAAGGGCGACCGCCATTTCCGACAGGGTGCCGTACTCCCCCTCGATGGCGATCAGCGCCCGAGCAGCCTGGCAGATGAGGACATTGCGGGCGTGGCCGAGATCGGTTGGCAGGGCGATGCCGACCCAGGGATTGGCAGCATCCCTGTTTGCCCCCGGCAGCAGGCCGATGGTCTCTCCCCCCGCCCGGGCCGCGCCGCGGCAGGCCGCCTCCATGATCCCGCCGAGGCCGCCGCAGACCAGCACCGCCCCGGCCAGGGCCAGCTCCCGTCCGACCTCTTCAGCCAGCTGAAGGCCCTGTTCGCTGGCTCGCCCGGCGCCGATGACGCCAATAAGGAGTCGCTGCTTCGGCATTTCAATCTCCCATCAGCCGGCCTGCCCGGCGGTTGAGCAGCAGGCTGTTGCTCACAACCGAAACGCTGGAGAAGGCCATGGCCAGTCCGGCGAACTCCGGCTTGAGCAGCCAGCCGAACCAGGGGTAGAACAGGCCGGCGGCGAGGGGAATGCCGAGCAGGTTGTAGATGAATGCCCAGAAAAAATTCTGGCGAATCTTGCGCAACGTCGCCCGGCCAAGCCGGACGGCACGGGCGACATCCATCACCCGGTCGTGTATCAGCACCAGGTCGCCTGTTTCGCGCGCCACATCGGTGCCGCTGCCGATGGCAATGCCGACATCGGCCGCCGCCAGCGCCGGCGCGTCATTGATGCCGTCGCCAACCATGGCGACCACGCGACCCTGTCGCCGAAAGCGCTGGACCACTTTCAGTTTCTCCTCCGGACGGACCTCGGCCTCGACCCGGTCGATTCCGAGTTCGGCGGCAACGGTTTCAGCCACCTGACGGCGGTCCCCGGTCACCAGCACCGTTTCGAGCCCGAGCCCTTTCAGTGCGGCCACCGCGGCGGCTGCATCCGGCTTGAGCCGGTCCTTCAGGGCACACAGACCTGCCAGTTCCTGTCCCTGCGCCACCCAGACCGTCGACTTGCCCTGTTGCTCAAGTTCGGCAGCGACCGATTCCAGAGCCGAGATGTCGATGCCTGATTCCCGTACAAAATGCCTGTTGCCCAGCCGCACAGGCTGGTTGCCAAGCAGGCCGGCAACACCGCCGCCGCCGACCTCCCGCACCGCGTCAACATTCACCCGCCCCCCTTCCGCGCCGGCCTGTTCGGCAATGGCCCGGCTCAGGGGGTGGTTGCTGCCTGCCGCAAGACCGCCGGCCAGGCGCAAGAGGTCATCCCGGGAACGCCCTTTGACCGGAACCAGGTCGGTCAGTTCGAAATCACCGGCCGTCAGGGTCCCGGTCTTGTCGAGCAGCAACACCTCGAGACCGGCTATCCGCTCCAGCACGGACGCCTTCTTGAACAGAATGCCTCTCTTCAGGCCGATGGCGCTGCCGACCATGATGGCGGTCGGAGTGGCCAGCCCCAGGGCGCAGGGACAGGCGATGACCACCACGGCAACCCCGGTCTGAAAAGCGAACAGGAATCCGGCACCGGCCGCAAGCCAGCCAAGGAAGGTCAGCAGCGACAGCAGAACCACTGCCGGCACAAAGACGTTGGAAATGCGGTCGGCCAGGCGCTGGATCGGCGCCTTGTCGGCCTGGGCCTCGGCCACCAGGCGGGTGATGCCGGCCAGAACGGTCTCGCTGCCGACCCGCCTGGCCTCGACCACCAGCCGACCGTCCCGGTCGATGGTACCGCCGATAACCTCCTCCCCCTCTGATCGGGCAACAGGCACCGATTCGCCGGTGATCAGCGACTCATCCAGGGCCGCCCTCCCCTCGACAATCACACCATCGACGGGAACGGTCTCGCCGGGACGCACCAGCAGGCGGTCGCCAGGCTCCACCAGGTCGGCGGGAATCTCCTTTTCCCGTTCACCCACCAGGATACGGGCGGTACGCGGCTGGAGGTCCAGCAGTTCCCGCAGGGCGCGGCTGGCCCGTCCGCGGGCGCGCGCCTCGAGAAATTTGCCGAAACGAATAAAAGTGACCAGCAGGGCGCCAGTTTCGAAAAAGACCGGGCTGTCGGCTCCCAGCAGTCCCAGCCAGGCAAGGGTCGAATAGCCCCAGGCTGCGCTGATGCCAAGTGCCACCAGGACATCCATGTTGCCACTGCGGTTGCGCAGGGCGTGCCAGGCTCCGCGATAGAAGGTGAGACCGGCGGTAAACTGCACCAGGGTTGCCAGCAGCGCGACCAGCGGCAGGGTGTACGAGCCGAACGGCTCCCACCACATCAGCGGCATGATCGGCAAGGACAGAACCGCAGCCAGAACCAGCCAGCGTACCTGCCGGACGGACTCCTGCCCGCGATCCTCCTCCGGACGGGACTCCAGCGCCCGGTAGCCGGCCTCGACGACAGCCTCGACAATCTGGCGCCGGCCGACAACGCCCGGATCGAAGCGCACGTGCGCCGTCTCGTCAGCCAGACTGACCCGGGCCTCGGCCACCCCCTTCAGGCCCTTCAGTTTGCGTTCGATGGTGCCGGCGCAGTTGGCGCAGGTCATGCCGCCGATGGCCAGCCGCAGCACCCCCGAATCGGCTTCATCGCCCCGACCGGCGCGAAAACCGAGTTCACGGATACGGGCCCGAATCGCTTCGAGACCGACCCGGCCGGGGTCGTAGCGCACGGACAGCTGCTCGAGGGCGAAGTTGACCTCGGCCGCGGCCACCCCCGACAGCTCGGCCACACCCTTCTCGATCGAGCGGGCGCAGTTGGTACAACTCATGCCGTACAGGGGCAGCGTACTGGTGATCTCGACGCCGGGGGCATCCTCACCTGCCTGTTCCACCACCCCTGCATCGGGTCGGAAACCGAGATCGGCGATCAGATCGCAGACATCCTCCCGGGACGGCCCGCCGTCTGCCACAACCACCTCGGCCAGCCCCGGATCGAGCTCGACCCGCACGGCCTGCACGCCTTCGACAGCCTCCAGCGCGCCGGTCACCCGGCCAACACATTTGCCGCATTTCATGCCGGCAACAGGGATCTGGTAACGGATTGTCATTTGCGCTGCAGCAGGGCCTTAAAGGTTGGACGTTGCCGGATCGCATCGAAGTCGGGATCGTTGAGGGCATCACGCAGAAAACCGGGCTCACGGGCGATCGCCTGTTCCAGGGAGCGAACCGCTTCGCGCACCTGTCGCTTGCGGGCCATGACGCAGGCGCGGTTGTAGTGGGCGATGGCCAGATCGGAGGATTCGGCCAGCAGGGCATCGAAACAGGCCAGGGCCTCGTCGAGACGACCGAGTTTGAGCAGCAGGTTGCCGCGATTGTTGCGGGCCATGCCGAATTCGGGGTCGATCCTCAGGCAGCG
>RFIO01000043.1 GCA_003695205.1 Deltaproteobacteria bacterium | reverse complement strand
GATGTCCGAGCGGGCGAACAGGGTCGGGCGGATGGCGCTGGGATCGTCGGAGGGGCGCTGCAGTTTCTTGCCGCTGGCCGCCTGCACGCGCAGGTCCTCAAGCCGGTAGTTGATCCGGTTGAGGTTGCCGATCAGGCTGCGATAGGTGGTACCCATTGTGGCGCGCATAGCTCGTTACCTCTTGATCATCAGCACGCTGTCCATCATCTCGTCAACGGTGCTGAGAAACTTGGCCGAGGCTTCGAAGGCCTTCTGGTACTGCAGCAGGTTGACCATCTCTTCCTCGATGGAAACGCCGACGGTGGCCTCTCGCAGGTTCTCCAGCTGTTCCATGCTCAGGCTCAGCCCGGAGACGGCCAGTTCGTTCTGCTGCGCCTCGATGCCAATGGTCGAAGTGATCTTTCCGTACCACTCGGTGTAGGTGTCGGTGCCATTGACGAACTTGCTGCTCTTGAGCCCGGAGATGGCCAGGGCGTTGACATTGTCGCCGGGAGCGCTTGTCTGGCCGGCGGCGATTTCGCTGGTATTGCTGATGGCGACCTGCATCAGGGTGGCGGCGGTGCTGACAGCAGTCGGCTGGACGAAGAAGTCGCGTCCGGCCACGCCATCAAGGCCGGTGCCGGCCTGATGCTGGGTGTTGACGGTGGTTGCCACGTCGTAGGCCAGCTGGTCGATCCGGTTCTGCAGGTCGGGGATGGTCTGGTCGCGCGTGTCGAGCAGTCCCCGGAAGGCTCCGCCCCAGGTTCTGTTGGGAACCTGGATGGGGACCGATCCGGTATTGACGTCGATCTGGATGCCTGATGGGGTTGCGCGGGTCTCGAGCTGGAGGGCTATACCTCCTTCGACCAGGGGAACACCACCGGGCAGCTGCAGGTTGAGCATGCCGACCTTGTCCTCGACCGCGGTCAGGCCGATCTCGCCGGCCAGTTCCTTGACCAGCTGGTCTCGCTGGTCGCGTTCGGCGTTGGCCGAATGACCGGCGTATTCCACCGTGCTGATGCGTTTGTTCAGTTCTGCGACCTGGTTCAGCTTGAGATTGATGTTGTCGACCTTGCTGATCAGGGTGTTGTCGATGTTGTCGCGGATATCCTCCAGACTGTTCCAGGTACTGTTGAACGACTGGGCCAGCCGCTCCCCGTACTGGATGACCTGCTGGCGTTCGACGCTGCCGTCCGGGTTGGTCGACAGTTCCTGCCAGGCATCAAAAAAACGGTCGATATCGGCGTTCAGGCCGGTTTCGTCGATAGGCAGGGAACCTTCAATCTGGGTCAGCGGCGAGGACTTGGCCAGTTCCTGGCCGTAGTCGCTGTTCTTCTGGCGCAGCTCGCCGGTCAGGAAGGCGTCGTGGGCGCGCTCGATGGAGCCGACACGCACCCCCTGGCCGACGAAGAAATCGCCGAAGGCGAGGGTCGGAAAAGGAGTCAGGTTGGGGGTCTGACGCGAATATCCGGGGGTGTTGACGTTGGCAATGTTGTTGCCGACGACTTCGATGGCCTTCTGCTGGGTGGTGATGGAGGTCTTGGCCGCGTTGAGGGCATTGATAATTCCGCCCATGTCAGACCTTTCCGGATATCAGCTTGCCGCCGCCGCCCGGTACGGGCTGACCAGCCGGATCGTAGGCCGGCTCGGTCATCTGTCGGCTGTAGAAATTGAGAATGTCGCGTACCCAGCGCAGGGACGACCACAGCAGGTAGGCGTTGCGGCGGTTTTCATCCCTGATCGTCTGGGCCAGCTCGCGCAGGGCGGGATCGTTGGTATCGAAATTCAGGTCGTGCAATTCTGCCAGCAGTTCGGCCTTGCGCTCGGCCAAATGCTCGATTCGTTCGTTGTCGAGATCGATGGCGGCGCGTCGCTCTTCGAGAATCAGGTCGTGCAGTTGCTGAAGCTTTTCCATGGGGTCTGTCCCCTGCCTCTGCTCAGTCCTGTTCGCGCAGGTACTTGAGCAGGCTTTCGGCGACCTTCTGCGGGTCGGGGTTGTAGCTGCCGTCGGCAACCTGCTGCTTCAGTTCGGCAACCCTTTGGGCGCGGGCCGGATCGTTGAGTTCGTGGCCCTGCTTCAGTTGGGCCGCCTCGCGGGCGAAGGTCGAGATTTTGACCTGGTCGACGGACGGGCTGCCTTCACTCGTCTTGTCCGGTTGCTTCCTGGTCGTCTCCACCTTGTTGCCGGGGGAGGGGACCAGGGGTTTGCCGTTGTGAATCTTGACTGTCATGGCTTCCACCTTTGCTTGCAATGCCCTTGGGCATGGACTCGCCGGGGAGTCGTGGTGTTGACCGTTGCGATAACTCTTTGTCTGGTCAACATATCGACACCCCGGAGTGTCGACTTTAGCAAAAAATCACAAAAAAGAGCACAACCCCGACCGTGGTCAGGGTTTGCCAGCCTGTTTGGGCGCCAGCTGACGGTAAAGGGCTTCGGCGATGCCGAGGCTGTTGTCGCCGGTGGCAGCCTGGCGGGCCACCTCAACATCGATCATGTCTCGGTAGATGTCGCGCCCCGCGGCGGCCTTGACCAGACCGCTGTCGGGTACCGAGGCGCGCATCTGCTTGAACATGTTCTGGACGAACAGGGCTTCGAATTCCTGACAGGCCTTCTTCAGTTGCTCCTGGTTCGTCTTTTTGCTGCCGCCTGCCGGTCCGAGGTCGGCCGATATGAGACCGGGAATTTTCATAACCGCTCACAGGTCCTTTCGTTCCAGACTACAGAATTACCAGTTCGGCATGCAGGGCGCCCGATGCCTTGATGGCCTGCAGGATGGCGATCAGGTCACGCGGCGAGGCGCCGATGGCGTTGAGGGCCCGGGCGATTTCGGCGATGGAGACACCCATGGGCAGGACGACAAGCTCGCCGCTGCCTTCGCTGACCTCGATGCCGGTCTTGGGGCTTGCCACCGTCTGGCCTCCGGGAGCAAGCGGCTGAGCCTGGGAAACCTCGGTCTCCTCGTTGATGATCAGGCTCAGGTTGCCGTGTGAGACGGCGACGGTATCGATCCGTACGTCGCGCCCCATGACGATGGTGCCGGTCTTTTCGTTGACGACGATCCGGGCCGGGGTGTCCGGCGCGATATCGATGGCTTCCAGTTCACTGAGAAAATCGACGGTCTTGCCCCGCCACTTTTTAGGCAGGGTGACGGCGATGCTGGCACCGTCGACGGGGCGGGCGATGGTTTGGCCGAAATGACTGTTGATCGCACGTGCCATGCGGCTGATGGTGGTGAAGTCGGCGCCGTTGGTGCGCCATGTCAGTACGCCGTCAGCCGACAGGTTGAAGGGGACGCCCCTCTCGACCATGCCGCCCTCTGGAATGCGGCCGACAGTCGGGTGGTTCTTCTGTACCTTGGCGGCCTTGCCACCGTAGGAGAGGGAACCGACCACAACGGGGCCCTGGGCGACGGCGTACACCTGGCCGTTGGGACCCTGAAGTGGGGTCAGAAGCAGAGTGCCGCCCGCCAGCGACTTGGCGTCGCCGATCGACGAGATGGTGACATCGACCCGGCTGCCGGGCTTGGTGAAGGGCGGCAGTTCGGCGGTCACCATGACGGCGGCTACGTTGGCAACCTTGACATCGTTGCGGTTGACGGTGATGCCCATGCGGTCGAGCATGTTGACCAGCGACTGGATGGTGAACTGGGTGCTCTTGCTGTCGCCCGTGCCGTCGAGGCCGACCACCAGGCCGTAACCGACCAGCTGATTGGTGCGCACCCCGTCCAGATGGGCGACATCCTTGATCCTGACCGCGTGCGCGGGCAGGGAGACGGCCATAAGCAGGAGGATCAGCAGTCCGATGCGTTTCATGCCATCATCTCCCTTCAGAAGGGCCAGACATTGTCGAGCACGCGCACCAGCCATCCCGGTTTCTGCTTGTCGCTGACCACACCCTTGCCGGTGTAGGCGATACGGGCGTCGAGAACGTACTTGGAATCGACGATGTTGGTGGCGCTGATGTCATTCGGCCGGACCAGACCGGTGAGCTGGATATACTGGGTTTCGTTGTTGACCGTCACGGCCTTGTTCCCCTCGATGCGCAGATTGCCGTTGGGCAGAACCTCGACAACCTGGGTGGTCAGGGTGGCGACCAGGTCTTCCTTGCGGGTTGTCTTGCCGCTACCGGCGAACTCATTGTCGTATTTGGCGCTCATCAGGTTGGACGGGTCGATGCCGGGTGCCAGGTTGGCGAGATCCTTGTGGAGACGGAAGAATTTGGTGATGTCGGCCGAAATCGAGCTGGAACGGTCGGTTTCGGTGGTTGCCTCCTTGCTGGCGCTGGCACGCTCGTAGATGGCGACCGTAACGATATCGCCGATGCGGCGGGCCTTCAGGTCGGTGAACAGGTCACTGCCACGATCGGCCCAAAGGGAACCGTTGGCCCGTTCGGGCTGGACGGTCGCGGCCGGAAGGGCACGGCTGTGCAGAACCGGCGGTGGCGGCTGGGGCGGCGGCGTGCAGCCCGGCAGCAGCAGGGCCGACAGCAGGATCAGAATCGGGACTCTCACAGTCATGTCAGTACTCCACCTGGACCGTGCCCGGGCCGGTCACCCGGCACAGGACGGTTTTGCGTGAACTGATATTGCTCACCGGAATGGTTTCGCCTGGTCGCCCATCCCTGCGGGCAATACCGCGCGCCTCGACGCGGACCGGCCCGCTTGCCAGGGCGATGGTGACAGGTTCGCCACGTTTGATGACCGGCGGAACGGTCACCATGTCGTTGCTCAGCGCCTGGGCGCGGCGCACGGCCCGCTTCAGCTTTTTGCCGACAAGGGAGGCGGGCTTGTAGACGGGACCGCTCAGGGTTGCCAGTTCCCGTTCCACAAGGGTCAGGTCCCTTTTTCCCAATATGGTGCCGCGTGGCAGATCGCGACTGGCCGCCACCACGCGGGCGGTTGCACGGATGGCAACGGGTACGGTCAGCCTGCGCTCCAGGTGCCCATCGATGCTGAAGTCAATCACCACGCTGCGGCAGCGCAACAGGTCGGTTCCCAACGGACGGACGGCGGTTCTCAGTTTGCCCTCCGGCAGGATCAGGTCGTTCGGCGCCTGAATCTGCTTGAGGCTGATTCGCACGTTTGGCATGTTTCGCGCCAGCTCCTCCAGTTTTCGACGGACCAGGTTCTTGATCCTGGCGGCGTCGATGAGCATCCCGGAGCGATGAATGCGAATGGTGGAGCTGCCGGTAAAGTTGGCGCCAAGCAACTGGGGATAGGTGTTCAGCAACCGCTGGCGGGCGTCCCTGCTGTCGATGCTGATATCCCGGCCCGGCAGTGGGGCGGGGCCGAAACCGACCGACGCCAGGTAGGCAGCGGTTGCCCGGTCCGCACGGATGTCGGCCAGGTCAACCAGTGTGATCTGGTCTCCCCGGATTTTGGCCGTGTCGCGCCAGCGGATTTCAAGGGCCAGCAGCTGGGACGGCAGACAGAGGATCAGCAGTATGAGCGGCAACAGGCGCACGATTCGGTCCTAGGCCAGCTGGTTGGTCATCTGCAGCATTTCGTCAGCGGTCTTGATCGCCTTGGAATTGATCTCGTAGGCGCGCTGGCCGGCGATCATGTTGACCATCTCCTCCATGACGCTGACGTTGCTACCCTCAAGGTAACCCTGCGAAAGGGTTCCGAGGCCGAGTTCGCCGGGGATGCCGGTTGTTGGAGCACCGGAAGCAGGCGTCTCCTTGAGCAGGTTGCGGCCGAGGCTGAACAGGCCGGCCGGGTTGCTGAACTTGGCCAGTTCGATCTGTCCTACCTGGCTGCCGGCCGAGCTGCCGTCGAGGAAGGCTTCCACCGTGCCATCCTCATGAACGGCGACCCGGGTGGCGTTCTCCGGAACGGTGATTTCCGGCAGAACAGGGTACCCATCAGAGGTGACCAGGCGACCGGTGCCGTCCTTTTTCAGGGCGCCGGCCCGGGTGTAGACCGTTTCGCCCGTGGGCAGCTGCACCTGGAAGAATCCGTCCCCCTCGATCGCCAGGTCGAGCTCATTGCCGGTCTGCAGAATATCGCCGGCGGTGAAAACCTTCTGCACCGCGGCCATCTTGGCGCCGAGGCCGATCTGGATCCCGGTCGGGGTTTCGGTGCCGCTGGTGCTGGTGCCGCCGGCACTCTGGATCGTCTGGTAAAGCAGGTCCTGGAAGTCGGCCCGACTTTTCTTGAATCCGGTGGTGTTGACGTTGGCCAGGTTGTTGGCAATGACGTCCATGTTGAGCTGCTGGGCTTCCATGCCGGACGCGGCAATCGACAAAGCCTTGATCATGGTTGCTGCTCCTTTTGCTTCGGCTGGCTGGCGGTCGCAGGCGCAGGCACCCTAAAAGGCGCCGATTTCAGCCGCCTTGCCGGCCAGCTGGCCATAGGCCTTGATCAGTTTCTGGTAACTTTCAAATTCCCGCTCGTACGTCACCATGCGGGCCATTTCCCTGAGCGTCTCGACATTGGCCTGTTCGAGCCAGCCCTGCATCAGGCGTGGATCGGCCACCGGTTCAGGCTGCACCCCGGCCGGGGCGACCAGCAGGCCTTCACCAACGCGCTTCAGGGCAACATTGTCGGGGATGTCGTACAGGCGCAGCTGCCCTACGGGCTGGCCGTTTGCCAGAACCGATCCGTCAGAATGAATTTCGACCCGGCTGCCGGCGGGCAGGGTGATCGGACCACCGTCACCGATAATGGGTTTGCCGGTGGCGGTGACCAGCGTCCCGTCCGGGTTACGCGCAAGATTGCCCTGGCGGGTATAAAAACTCTGCCCGGTCGCCGGGTCCTGCACCTGGAAGAAGCCACGCCCCATGATGGCGACATCGAGGGGATTGCCGGTTTTTTTTGCCTCGCCGGGCGAGCGGTCCTGGTTGACGCGCTGCAGACGGGCGGTGGTTACCTGAGAGCCGCCCTGCTGTGCCCGTACAAGCGCGGCGTCGAAGCCGGGAACATCGCGTTTGAAACCAGGGGTGTTGCTGTTGGCCAGGTTGTTGGTGATGATGTCGAGACCGCGCAGGCGGCTCATGGCGCCCGAGGCGGCCGCCACCAAACCGGCGTTGTAGGCGATGTCACTCATGCAGCCGCCTCCGTCATGACGGTTTTTGTCGAACGCAGGCGGGCAAGCTTGACCAGCTGCTCGGCTTCGCCGCGACCGATGCCGAGGATTTCAGCAATCTGGTGGGCTTCCAGCCCGTGTGATGCCAGGGAACGGATATAGCGATAACGTTCGGCGCTGCCGGCCGTGCCTGCCTGTTCGCGCAGCAGGGTTTTCATGTTGGCGCCCAGCAGTTCGGCGTCGAACGGCTTTGCCGCCTGGTCGGCCGCCTGCTGGGGTGAGGGCTGTTGCCGATTGGAGGCCAGGGAGACCAGTTGGCGGGTGATTCGGTTGAGCTTGCAGTAGAGCAGAACGAAACCCGTCAGACTGGCAAGGGTGACAGAGCCGAGAAAATAGTAGGTCAGTTCCGGACGCAGCATGGCCTACTCTCCCGCGCTTTTTTTCGCCGGAAACGGTGGCATGGCAGTTCTGCGGGTCAGTTTCACCTTCAGCTTGAGCAGGGCCTGACTGTGGATCTGGGACACCCGCCCCTCTGAAATGCACAGAACCTCGGCAATCTCCTTCTGGGTCAGCTCCTCGTGGTAGTAGAGGGCGACGACCAGGCGCTCCTTTTCCGACAGCTTGCTGATATGCCCGGCCATTTCCCGGGTCAGGTCGGCCGCTTCAAGCTCTTCCAGCGGGCTTTTGCTCTTTTCGTCTTCGAGATTTTCGATGATGGTGCGGGTACCGCCTTCATCGTCAATCGATTCGTTCAGGCTGATGCAGCCGAGGTAGGAGACTTCTCCAAGCATGGTCTGGTATTCCTCCAGGCTCATCTCCATCTCTGCCGCGATCTCCTCCTCTTCGGGGGCGCGGCCCAGCTTGCGCTCGAGCCGCTCGATGGCACGGGCCAGCCTGGCGTGCTTTTCGCGCAGGGTGCGTGAGAACCAGTCCATGCGTCGTACCTCGTCGAGGACGGCACCACGGATGCGCCGTTCGGCAAAGGTCTTGAATTTGACGCCCATGCCCGGGTCGAAGCGGTTGGCGGCGTCGACCAGGCCAAGCATGGCGGCGCTGCAGATTTCGTCCTTGTTGACGAAGGTGGGGACCTGGGTGACCATGCGTTCGACCAGGAAATTGACCAGTGGCAGGTGGGCGCTGATCAGCTGGTCGCGATCGGGCAGGCCGTTTTCGGTATAGGTGGCGGTTTCGTTCATGATTCACCTCCCTGGCTCAGGGTGAAAAATCGTTTCCAGAAAAATTGCACGGTCCCCTTGGGCTCCGGCGCGTTGCGGTGGGCGAGGGTGTCGGCCAGAGTCCTGAAGGCGCTGCTGGTTTTCTGCCCGGGGAACAGCTCGACCATCGGCTTCTGGCGCCGAACCGCCTCCAGCATGCGGTCGCTGGCCGGGATGCAGCCGAGGTAGTCGATGGAGATGTCGAGGTAGCGGTTCGAAACGATGGTCAGTTTCTGGTAGACATCGAGGCCATCGTCCATTTCGTGAGCCTGGTTGACCACGAGACTGAAGTGTTTCTGGTGGTAGCGGGTCGACATCAGCTTCATCAGGGCATAGGCATCTGTGATGGCCGTCGGTTCCGGTGTGGTGACTACCAGGATTTCCTGGGCGGCCATGTTGAAGTAGGTGACGTTTTCGGAGATGCCTGCCTCGGTATCAATCAGGACCATGTCGAAACGGCCGTGCAGGCTGTCGAGGTCCTCGAGGAAACGCATCTTCTGTCCCGCATCGAGATGGGTCAGGTGCTGGAGTCCCGATCCTGCGGGCAGGATGCTGATACCGGCCGGCCCAGGCGCGATGATGTCGACAAGGCTCTTTTCTCCGGCGAAATAGTGGTTCAGGTTGTGCCGCGGGGTCAGGCCGCAGAGGACGTCGATGTTGGCAAGGCCGAGGTCGGCGTCGATGACAAGGACCCGCTGGCCGGAACGGGACAGTTCGACGGCGACATTGGCGGCCACGGATGTCTTGCCGACGCCACCCTTGCCGCTGGTGACCGAGATGACCCGCGCGGTCGCCTGCTGCTCGATGGGGGCGCCGGCGGCCAGTTTGCGGTTGCGCTGGCGCAGGGTTCCTGCCTGGTCGAAATGTCCCTGAATCACGTTCATGGATGTCACCTTCACTGCTGGCCGAGGATGCACTCGGCAACAAGAGTCGGTTCCGCGGCCAGGATGTCCTCGGGGACCCGCTGGCCGTTGGTCAGATAGGAGATCGGCAGGTTTTGGCGCAGGGGCAGATCGAGCAGGGCACCGCGCTGCCGGGTTTCATCAATTTTGCTGAAGATCAGGCTGGCAAGGGGGATGCGGCGGAAACTGGCGACGATGTCGGTCAGGTCCCTGCCGCGGGTGCCGGTCGCCAGCACCAGGTGGTTTTCGGTCCGCGCGTCGGGGCCGAGAAACGCGGCCAATTCGCTCATGCCGGTCTGGTCGTGATGGCTGCGGCCGCTGGTGTCGATCAGGATCAGGTCCTTGTCGCTGTGGGCCGCAAAGGCTGTCCGCAGCTGTTCGGGCGAATAGATTACCTCGACCGGCAGATTCATGATGTCGCCGTAGATACGCAGCTGCTCGGGAGCGGCAATGCGATAGGTGTCGATGGTGAAAAGAGCGACCCTGCCGTTGCGCTGGCGCAGGTATTCGGCGGCCAGTTTTGCGATGGTTGTGGTTTTGCCGACACCGGTCGGTCCGACCAGGGCCAGGCGTTTCTGACCATCACCGTCGCCTAGCGGGCTGGCAAAGCGCAGCAGGTCGCTGATGGTGTCGAGGAAGAAGCGGTTGAGATAGTTCGGGTCGGCCAGCTGGTGACTGTTGAGACGCTCGCCGGCGTAGCGGGCGAGGGTTTCGGCGGTGCTGTCATCCAGGTCGCGTGCCTTGAGATCGAGAATCAGGCGCTCGATGCGCTCAGATCCCGACGCCTTGACGTTCGGTCTGGCGGCAGGTTCAGCAGTATTGATCGGGGCAGGCTGGGGGGGCACCGACGGCGCCGGACGGTTCAGCTCCCTTATGGCCGCCTTGAGTTCCTGCAGTTCGGCGCGCAGGCTGGTAATATCCTCACCCCGGGCCTGGCGGTCCATCGCCTGCAGCTCTGATTCGACCGGATCAATGACCTTGCGCTTGCGCCAGAGCTGACGGTAGTCGATGGACTCATCGGTTCCCTTTTCGCTCTGAACCTTGACCGGGCGTTTGGTCGCTGAACGGTTGTAGAGTTCAGCTGTTTCGACAGGGTCTTCCTCGATGGCGGCGGTAATTTCGATGCGTGGCCGCTGGAGCAGGCCCAGGGGACCGGTCCGGATGGTCCGGGTCGACAGGATCAGGGCGTCCGGCCCGAAGGTTGCCTTGACCTTCTTCAGGGCGGCGGCCATGCTTTCGGCTTCGAAGACTTTAACCTGCATGGAGACTCACCGTTCCCAGGGAGCGCACCATCAAGTCGGGGGCGATCTCGTTGTGGGAGAGCACCACCAGATGGGGCAGATAGCGTTCAGTCAACCTTTTGACATGGGGTCGAATCGTTGGCGCCGTCAGCAGGACCGGCTGGCTGCCCTGGGCGACGCTGCTGATGCTCTGGTTCAGGCTCTCGACGATGCGATGCGCGGTGCCCGGGTCGAGGGCCAGGTAGCTTCCTTCGCTGGTGTGCTGGATGGCGTTGTGAATCGCCTCTTCGGTCTCACGGTCGAAGGTGATCAGGTTGAGGTTCTGGCCGTCCTGGGCGTAGCGGGTGCTGATCGAACGGCCCAGGGCGCTGCGCACCTGCTCGGTCAGGTAGACCGGATCCTGACTGGTGGCGGCGTGGTCCGCCATGGTTTCCAGGATGGTGCGGATATCGCGGATGCTGACGTTTTCCCTGAGCAGATTCTGCATGACGCGCATGATCAATCCTGTGTTGAGAATGTCGGGAACCAGTTCCTCGACCAGCTTCGGATAGGTCTTTGACAGGGTACTGAGCAAGTTCTGTACCTCCTGCCGTCCGAGCAGTTCGTGAGCGTGCTTTTTGATGATTTCACTCAAGTGGGTACCGACGACCGTGGCACAGTCAACCACTGTATATCCAGCTAGTTGCGCGCGATCCTTCTTGTCTTCAGTAATCCATATAGCCGGCAGTCCGAAGGCCGGCTCGGTTGTTTCTATGCCCTGAATCGGCTCAGTTGCGGTGCCCGGATCCATGGCGAGATATTGACCCGGGAACACTTCTCCGACACCCACCCGGACCCCCTTCAGGAGGATGGCGTACTGGTTCGGGGTCAGCTGCAGGTTGTCCTTGATATGCACAGGCGGAATGATGAAGCCCATTTCGCTGGCAAACTGCTTGCGAATGGCCTGGATGCGCGGCAGCAGCTCGCCGTCCTGCCCCGCGTCGACCAGGGGAATCAGACCGTAGCCGACCTCCAGTTCGAGCAGGTCGACATGCAGCAGTTCATCGAAATCGACTTCGGCCGGGGTTTCTTCCGCGACCTCAACCTCTTCCGTCTGCAGGGCGGCGCGGCGGTCCAGCTGTTTCTGGATCTGCCAGGCGCTCAGGCCGAGCAGGCTCGACAGGATGATGAAGGGGATGGTCGGCAGCCCTGGAATAATGGCGAAGATGAGCAGGATGCCGGCGACCAGCCACAGGGCGCGCGGATGCATGGTCATCTGGCCCTTGAGGGTGGTGCCGAAGTCGTCGCTGCCGGCGGCACGGGTCACCAGGATACCGGCGGCCGTCGAGATGATCAGCGCCGGAATCTGGCCGACAAGACCGTCACCGACCGTCAGAATGGTGTAGGTCTGGGCCGCCTCCATGGCGGGCATGCCATTCTGCAGAACGCCGATGACGAAGCCGGCGCCGATGTTGATCAGGGTGATGATGATGCCGGCGATGGCGTCGCCCCGAACGAATTTGCTGGCACCGTCCATGGCACCGTAGAAATCGGCCTCCTCGGCGATCTCCTTGCGCCGGGCGCGGGCGACATCCTCGTTGATCAGGCCGGCGTTCAGGTCGGCGTCGATGGCCATCTGCTTGCCGGGCATGGCATCCAGGGTGAAACGGGCCGCCACTTCGGCAACCCGGCCGGCACCCTTGGTGATAACCATGAAGTTGATTACGACCAGGATGCAGAAGATGACGATACCGACGACATAGTTGCCGCCGACCACAAACTGGCCGAAGGAGCGAATGACTGTCCCCGCGGCAGACACGCCTTCGTGGCCGTTGAGCAGAATCAGTCGGGTCGAGGCGACGTTCAGGGAGAGGCGGAAAAGGGTCGTTGCCAGCAGCAGGGATGGAAAGCTGGAGAAATCGAGGGTCCTGGTGGTGTAGAGGGTGATGATCAGGATCACCAGCGACACGGTAATGTTCAGGGTCAGAAAGAGATCGAGCAACAGCGATGGCAGCGGGATGATCATCACCATCAGCACCAGCACCAGTCCCAGGCCGACGATCACGTCGGTGCGCAGCAGGGCTCTGGACCAGTCACTCTTTTGCATAACGGCCAGCATCATGACCTCCTGAACGGTTTGCTTTTCAGGTTGTAGACATAGGCGAGAATCTCGGCCACGGCCCCGAACATCTCCTCCGGTATGGTGTCGCCGATCTCAAGCTTGTAGAGAGCCCGCGCCACGGGAACGTTTTCCACCATGGCCACGTTGTGTTCGCGGGCAATCTCGCGAATTTTCATGGCCAGGTGATCGGCCCCCTTGGCGATGACCTTCGGCGCGTCCATGGTTGCCCGGTCGTATTTGAGAGCCACCGACAGGTGGGTCGGGTTGGTGACAACCACGTCGGCCTTGGGAACATCGGCCATCATGCGTTTGCGGGCCGCTTCCTGCTGAATGGAGCGAATCCGGGCCTTGAGGTGCGGGTCACCCTCGGTCTCCTTGAATTCTTCCTTGATTTCCTGCTTGGTCATCTTCATGCGCTGTTCCATCTCCCAGCGCACGAACAGGAAATCGAACAGGGCCAGGACCACCAGCACCCCGCAGCTCTTGAACAGTACGAGACCCGCCACCTTGCCGAGTAAGGCGACGGTCTGCGACAGGGGAGCATCGACCAGCAGCACCGAGTCGGCAAAGGACGCGTGCACGGTTTTGAAGGCGACAAAGCCGACCAGGCAGACCTTGGCAAGCGACTTGACGACCTCGACGGCACTGCGTTTGGAAAAGAATTTCTTCGCCCCCTGAATCGGGTTCAGCTTGTTGAGGTCAGGTTCAAGGGGCTTGGTTGTCAGCAGAAAGCCGATCTGCATGATGCTGGAAAGGGCACCGACCACCAGCACCATCAGCAGCAGCGGTGCCAGCAGCAGGGCGACCTGGCCGAGAATGGAAAGGGTCAGGTCATAGACCGAACTTCCGGTCACCTCGATTTCACCGGCGCGCCGCCAGAGATGTGCCACCAGGCGCTGCATGCGCGGCCAGAAAAAGGGGAGGTAGAAGTACCAGAGCATCAGTGCAGAGGTCAGCAGCACAGCGGTCTGGACTTCCTTGCTTTGGGCGACCTGGCCCTTTTTGCGGAAGTCCTCGCGCCGTTTCTGTGTCGCTTGTTCTGATCGTTCCTGATCCTGTTCTTCTGCCATGGTCCAGGTCCTAAAGTGCCAGGAACAGGGTCGAGAAGCGCTGTTCCAGCTGGGCGAATTCCTGGTCAAGCAGGGCGACCAGAAGGTTGAGGGTCAGTCCGATGAGCAGGAAGCTGATGCCGATGTTGAAAGGAAAAGAGAGCAGGAAGACATTCATCTGCGGAAAGACCCGCGCCATGATGCCGAGGGTCAGGCCGGAAAGCAGCAGCACGGCCAGGACAGGAGCGCTCAGCTGCACTCCGAGAGTGAACATGCGGCCCGCAAGTTCGAGCAGATAGGGGATGGCCCGACCGGAAAAGTCCCACTGGCCCGGCGGCAACAGGCGAAAGGAGGAGACCAGCGCGGTGATGAAGTAGTGATGCACGTTGAGGGCCAGGAAAATGAGGATTGCCAGTACGTTTTGAAACTGCGAAATAAGCGATACCTGGCGCTGGTTCTGCGGGTCGAAGACGTTGGCGGCGGCAAAACCCATCTGGTAGCCGATGACCGTGCCGCCAAGCTCGACGGCGGTGAAGATAAAACGGGCGATGTAGCCGACCATCAGGCCAAGGAGACCTTCGCCCGCCAGCAGGATGGCCAGACGCAGGGGTTCGAATTCAAGGGAAGGCAGCAGAGGGCGAACCACCGGAAAGACCACCAGCGACAGCATGATCGACAAGGCGACACGGATCCGCATCGGCGTCTGGCTGCTGCCGTAGATCGGCAGGGTGCCGACCAGGGCGCCGACCCGAATCAGACAGATCAGGTAGGCCTGGATCAGGTTGGTGGACAGAACCGGCAGCTCCACGGTCTTCAGCCCCCGAGATGGCCGATCTGGCCGTAGAGTTCGCGGGTATAGGCAACGAGGGTTCGGATCATCCACGGAGCGGTGATCACCAGCGCGACCAGGACCGCAACGATTTTTGGGATGAAGGTCATGGTCTGCTCGTTGATCTGGGTGGCCGCCTGGAAAACGCTGATCACCAGGCCGACAACAACGGCGCAGATCAGCATGGGGGCCGAAATCATCAGGACCATTTCGACGGCACTGCGGCCGACATCGACAACCATTTCCGGGGCCATGGGAACAACCTTTCCGGCCTTTGGCCTGTCAGTTGAAACTCTGAACCAGCGAGCCGACCACCAGGCCCCAGCCGTCGACAAGGACGAACAGCAGGAGCTTGAAGGGCAGGGAAATGATCGGTGGCGGCAGCATCATCATGCCCATCGCCATCAGGACAGAGGCGACGACCATGTCTATGACAAGAAAGGGGACGTAAATCAGGAACCCGATCTGGAAGGCGCGCTTCAGCTCGGAAAGCATGAAGGCCGGGATCAGGGTCATGGTCGGAACATCCTCGATTTTGTCGGGTTGTTCCTCGCTGGTCAGGGCGACCAGCAGGGTCAGGTCCTTTTCGTCCGTCTGCCTGAACATGAAGGCGCGCATCGGGTCGATGGCCTTTTCCAGGGCCTGCTGCTGGGGCAATTTGCCGTCCAGATAGGGCTTTAGGGCGGTCTCGTTGACCTGGCTGAAGACCGGCGCCATGATGAAGAAGGTCAGAAAGAGCGAAAGACCGATAATGACCTGGTTGGGCGGCATCTGCTGGGTGCCCATGGCCTGGCGCACGAAGGAGAGGACCACGACGATGCGGGTAAAGGCGGTGGTCATCAGCAGGATGGCCGGAGCCACGGATAAAACCGTCAGCAGCACCAGGATCTGAAGGGCGGTCGATACCTCGCCCGGACTGTTGGCTTCGCCGATGCCGACGGTCAGGGTCGGCAGCCCCTGGGCCAGGGACGCACCGGCTGCAGCAATAAGCAGAAGAACTGTCAGAGCGAGGACGCGTTTCACGGTTGCTGCTCCAGCTGGCTGTCGAGTTCCCGTTCAAACCGTGTGCTGTCGCTCGTCTCGGCCAACATGCGCACACCGTCGGCCCCCAACCCCAGGAGGAATTCGCGCCCGCGCACTTCCACCAGGGCGACGGCCTTTTTCGGCCCGAGTCCGCGGGTTTCCAGCACGCGGATGGCACTGCCGCGCTGACCCGGCAGCATCGGCAGGCGCTTTTTCGCCAGGGCGGCGATGACCAGGCCAAGGCCGATGACCAGCACCAGCGAGCCGAGGACTTTCAGCGTGGAGGCGAGCATTCCGGGCGGCTGGATCGCTTCGGCCGCCAGGACCGGAACGGCCTGGGCCAGCAGCAGTATGAGGGCCGTGAGAATTCGCATCAGCCGAGGTTCTCGATCCGCTCCGCCGGGCTGATGACGTCGGTCAGGCGCAGACCGAACTTGTCGCCGGCCATGACGGCTTCGCCGCGGGCAATCAGTTTGGAATTGACATACAGGTCAAGCGGTTCGCCGGCGAGCTTGTCCAGTTCGATGACGTAGCCTTCACTCATCTGCAGCAGGTCCTTGACCAGAATGCGCGAGCGGCCGACTTCGACCGAGACGTTCAGGGGGATGTCGAGCAGAAAATCGATGCTGCGCGGGGAGGCCGCTTCAGTCCCCTGGGCCGTGGTGTTCCCGGTGGTCTCATTGGTGGTTTCCATGACTTGCTCCTTCGGTGTAGATGCCCTTGACACGAATGGCTTTGTTGCCGTTTTTCACTCCTGCCTCGGCCAGGTACTTGGGTCGACCTTCGACCTTGACCAGCAGTGGCTCGGAAGGATTCCAGGGAAGGTCGATGATGTCGCCGGCCTGAAAGTTGATGAAGTCTCGCATTTGCAGGGTAATGGTGCCGAGTTCGGCCTGCATTTCGACCGGGATGGTCGGCAGATCGGCCATCAGCAGGCGCCGCCAGGCGTCATTGCCGCCTTCGCCCTTGCGGCCGAGTACCTTTTCGCGGATCGGATCGAGGATGCTGTTGGGGAAGACCAGCTCCAGCAGACCCTGGCAGGCACCGAACTCGACTTCGAGGGTGGCCACGACCGTCATGGCGTCCGGCGGAATCATGTTGACCAGCCTGGGGTTGTTCTGCAGTTCGACCAGGTCGATGGTTACGCCGTCCAGCCCGCCCAGAACCTTGGCGAGATCGAGGGCGACATCCTGAAACATGCTGCTGAGGATGTTGACCTCAATGGCGGTCAGCTGCCGCTCCGGGATGTTGGCGGGGCGGGTCGGGTCACCACCGAGCTGGACCTCGATCAGGCCGCAGGCCAAAGAAGGTGACAGGACGCAGAGAGCGCCGTAGCGCAACGGGTCGAACCGGTACAGGCCGATGGCGACCCCGCTTTGCAGCCGCTGGAGAAAGGTTTCACATTCGGCCGGCCTGATGCCCGTGCGGCGGATGGTAACCGATTGCTGAACCCGGTTGGTGATCGAGATACTGTAGTTGCGCGCAAAGGAATCGATCAGCAGGTCGAAGTTGTTCAGCTTTAGGTCGGCCGAGGCGTGCGCGCGCACAAGGTTGACCGGGGAAACCTGTCTGCTGCCGGAGGGCGCCTCGTAATCCGGTTCAGGCGGGATCTCCCCCTTGTCGACCGCCGACAGCAGTTCGCTGATTTCTTCCTGGGTGAGAATGCGTTCCACGACGCCTCCTACTGCACCACGAAGTCGGTGAAATAGATCCGTTTGATCTTGCCGGTGCTCATCAGCTCATTGAGGCTGGTGGTCAGTTCGGCGCGCAGTTGCATCTTGCCCTGATAATCCTGCAGCTCACTGAAGGTCTTGTTACCGATCAGCATGATGACCGCGTCCCTGATCTGGGGCATGCGCTGACTGACCTCTTCGGCAACCTTGTCGTCCGTCAGCTCCAGGGTGATGGCCGCTTTCAGATACCGGGTGCCGGATTCGTCGAGGATGTTGACGATGAAAGATTCGATATCGACCATCGGACCGACGTCCGGACTGGCCAGGGCTGCTGCCTCCTGCTCAGCTTTTTCCTTCGCCAGTTCCTCTTCGCTCTTGCCCATGAGCATGAAGGCGGCGGCGCCGCCGCCGATCAATACCACCAGGGCAATGGCGATGATCATGATCAACTTCTTTTTGCCGCCCCCCTCGGGGGCCTGGTCGGTCTTTTCAGCCATGATGTGACCTCGCTTGCTGCTAGAAAGGCATCTGTTCGGTTGCGTCGATCAGGTAGGGCAACTCCTCCCGGTAGTTGCCGAGATTTTCGAGAACGAATTCGACTCGCCGGTTCATGGCGCGATGCTCGGGTGTATCGTTGTCGATCACCGGGTGCATGGAGCCGTAGCCGACTGCCGACATGCGCTCCAGCGGCATCAGTTTGCCGCGGGCGAGAAACTTGAGAACGTTGACGGCCCGCTGGACCGAAATATCCCAGTTCGACAGGCCGGAGCGTCTGCTGATGGTGTTGTCGGTGTGCCCCTCGATGCGAAGACTCATGGGCAGTGGCCGTACCAGTTCGGCAACCTTGCGCAGGATCGGTTCGGCGTCGGCCCTGATCTGGGTCTGCCCCGATTCAAACAGTACGGCGCTGTTGACCCGCAGAACGACGGCGCCGCGATCCTTGACCAGTTCGATGTCCCGGTCGATGCGCAAACGCTGCATGTGTGACTGGATACGCTTGTACACCCGGGTGACCAGGTCATCGAAAATCGGGGCGACGTCGACGATTTTCGGCTGGGTTACTTCTGCCTTGTCGGAGGAACCGAGCACACCAAAGGCACCGCGCAGGGAACCGGCGGCGTCCATGAATTTCATTTTGTCGAGACGCGCCATTGACAGCATGAGCACGAAGAAGGTCAGCAGCAGCGTCACCATGTCGCTGAAGGTGACCATCCAGGCCGGGGCGCCGGCCGCTTCTTTTTTAGGTTTTTTTGCCATTCCTTTTGCCCGCTCAGTTGAAGTTGCTCTCGCGTTCCTTGGGTGACACGAAAGCGTGCAGCTTCTGCTCGATGATGCGCGGATTTTCGCCCTTCAGGATTAGCTTGAGTCCCTCGGCGATAAGGGATTTGTCCAGAACTTCGGAGGCGCTGCGCGTCTTGAGTTTGCCGGCGACCGGCATGCAGATGACGTTGGCGATGACAGCACCGTAGAAGGTTGTCAAAAGGGCGACCGCCATGGCCGGGCCGATACTGGACGGGTCGTTCAGGGACTGGAGCATTTTCACCAGGCCTATCAGGGTGCCGATCATGCCCATGGCCGGCGCGTAGGTGCCGAAGGCGACAAAAATGTCGGAACCGCTGTCGTGACGTTCCTGGATAAAGTCGATTTCCCGATCGAGCAATTCCTTGAGCGTTTCCGGCTCCTGGCCGTCAACGGCCATTTGAAGGCCCTTGGCAAGAAATTCGTCCTCGACGTTGCTCAGAACCGATTGGAGGGAGAGAACTCCCTCCTTGCGGGCCTTGCCTGCATACTCAACCAGATCCTTGATCCGCTCCTTGGGATTTGTCGTCTTGACGAGGACTGCTTTTTTGAAAACGCTGATCGAGCGGAGGACATCCCCGAAGGGATAGTGAATCAGGACTGCGCCAAGGGTCCCCCCGAGTACGATGATGGCAGAGGGGATATCGACGAAGATCAGCAGGCTGCCCCCGCTGGCCATGGCGATGGCCATGAGGGTGAAGGCGGAAACGATGCCGACGATGGTAGCCAGATCCATAAGTTCCTCGCAGGTTTGAACGTCATAGGAGTCAAGACCGGTTTTCTTCCCACCGGTGGAATATCAAGAGCTGTGCCACGGGAGAAAAAAGAAAAATTTGACACGAACCTGATGGTGTAAGTAATTGAAAATACACGTTTAAAAAGTTGGTCTTTTGAACTTGAACGAAAAGGGCCGCCGACCCGGGAGGTCGGCGGCCCGATGCGGAGTCATGATTTTGACCCGGCAGGAAAACCCAGATCAGCGCTTGAGGTTGATCAGTTCATTGAGCATTTCGTCGGTGGTGGTGATGATCTTGGAATTGGCCTGGAAGCCGCGCTGGGTTGTGATCATCTGAACGAATTCCTGAGCAAGGTCGACGTTCGACTGTTCCAGGGAGTTGGTGAAGATCTTGCCGACACCCGATCCGACGGTGCCGATGATAGGCGGGCCGGACATGTCGGAGACTGAGAACATGTTGCTCCCTTCCTTGGTCAGTCCTCCGGGGTTGGAGAATTTGGCCAGGGCGATCTGGGCGAGTTTGCGCGGTTGGCCGTTGGAGAAATTGCCGATGATGTAGCCGTCGTTGTCGATGTTGAGCTTGACCAGGGTGCCGGTGCCGAAGCCGTCCTGTTCCTGTGCGACGACTACCGAATCGCTGGAGAACTGGGTGCACTGGAAGTCGATGTTGATCTGCTGGGTCTGGTCGGACGAGTTGGTCCAGGTCAATGCCCCGGCGTTGGTTGTGCCAACAACAGGGGAGGCGAGCTGACCGGTGTTGTCGAAGGTCATGGTCCCCTGGCCGACAAGGGTCAGGGTACCGGCGGCCCCGCCGACTTCGGCACTGTTGACGGTGGTGTACCAGCCCCATTCAAGGGGATTGGTGGCCGGGTCGAGTTTGGTGAAGTAGGTGGTGAGCAGGTGGGTCTGCCCGAGGGAGTCATAAACCTCGATGGAGGCGGCGTAGTTTGAGGTGTTGGCCGGGTCCGTGATGTCGAAGGGACCAACGTAGGGTGAATTCGAGTTGAGGTTGGTGTTCAGGGTGATGTTGCCGGTCATGTTGGCCGGGCTGAAGCTGCGGGTGTTGGCCTTGATGTCGGTCAGGTCCCCGACGGTATTGCCGGCATCGTCAAGAAGATACCCCTGGACCTTGAATCCTTCCGGGTTGATCAGGTAGCCGTCGGCATCGAAACGGAAGGCACCGGCACGGGTGAAGCGTACCTCTGAGGTTGTGGGGTCGGCAACCATGAAGAAGCCGGGGCCCTCGATGGCCAGATCGGAGTTGAGCTCGGTGTTCTGGAAAGTTCCCTGGCTGAAGATGTTGTCGACAACCGACAGACCGGAACCGCGTCCGATCTGGCTGGTGCCGCCCGAACCGGAAACGCTGCTGGAGAGCAGGTCGGCGAAAATGGTGCGGCTCGATTTGAAGCCGACGGTGTTGCTGTTGGCGATATTGTTGCCGATGACGCTCATGGCGTTGGAGTTGGTGGTCAG
>RFIO01000325.1 GCA_003695205.1 Deltaproteobacteria bacterium | reverse complement strand
CTCAACCCCCTCGCGACCGAACAGAGCCACCTGCTGGGCGGCCTCGAGACGTTCGGTAGTGCTCATCCCCTCGGTCAGGCGTGCTGGCAGGGGAGGCGGACTGCTGCAGTCGAGACTGAGCAGCAGCCGGCCGGAGCGCTCCCCGGTGCTGTGCAGCAGACGCGCCAGGCGGCGCTTGCCGGTGCCCGATTCACCGATGATCAAAACGTGCTCAGCCGATGATGCCGACTCCGCCAGGCGCCGGTTGATGGCGGTGATGCGGCGGCTGGTGCCCGACAGTCGGTCCTGCTCGGGCAGCAGCTCCTGCCCGCCGATGGATCGCACCAGGTCGTTCTGTTCCTCCTCCAGCAGCTGTTGCAGGGCTTCGGTGCGCCCGAGCTTGGCGGCCAGGATCATGCTGAGGTGCCGGTAGACCTGGGGACATTCATCCAGCAGCCGCCGGCAGTCGTCCGGTTCGAGCAGGGCGGTACGGACTTCGCTTTCCGCGACCGCTTTCAGCCGGTGGCAGGAACCGGTCAGGACCGCTGCTTCGCCGAACAGGCTGCCCGGGTCGAGGATGTCGATGCCGGCGCCGGCATGATGGGGGACTTCGATGCGAACCCTGCCTTCGAGCAAGAAGAAGAGGCCACGAGACGGATCGCCGCTGCTGATGATGGTCTGTTCCGGAAGGAAACGGCGCGGTGACAGGCGCTGCCGCAACCAGTCGAGGGTCTGCGGCGGCAGATCCGCCAGGAGGGGGAAGAGGTTCTTTTCGGTTTCGGTCAGCATCGGCACAGGACTCCGGGATTCAGTTGCCCGCAGCCGCTGCAAGGATGCTGCCGTCTACATCATTCGGCCAGAGAATGGCCGCAGAGCTGGCAGGGGCCGGGGGAGCCGGAGAAGCGACCGGATTGTCGTGGACAGTTTGTCCCGCGCCAGGTCAAAAAGATACGCATCTTCAGGATGTGGGCAGCACGTAGCGGAACACGACCCAGAAGTGCAGGCCGCAGCCTGCGAGCACGAACAGGTGCCAGACCGCGTGGCCGAAAGGAAGTCGTTCCCAGAGATAGAAGATGACGCCGACGCTGAAGGCCAGGCCACCGGAGGCGAGCAGCAGAACGCCGTCCAGCTCCAGGCGTTGCAGCAGGGGATACAGGGCGACCAGCACGACCCAGCCAAGCAGCAGGCAGGTGGTGACCCGGAAGATCTCCCGGCCGCGTTTGAGCAGCAGTTCGGCCGCGATGCCGAGCAGGGCCCCGGTCCAGACCAGGCCGAAGAGCGACCAGCCCCAGCCGCCGCGCAGGGTCACCAGAGTGAAGGGGGTGTAGGTGCCGGCGATCAAAAGAAAGATGGCGGCATGATCGAGCTTGCGCAGAATCTGTTTGACGCCGGGG
>RFIO01000324.1 GCA_003695205.1 Deltaproteobacteria bacterium | reverse complement strand
CTTTTGCAGATGGGGGCTGGTGATGACCGGGGCGCGCCTGCGGCCAACACTGCCAATGACCCGGTCAATGAGCCACTGACCGATCGGGTGCTGGGGCCAGAGATATTGAATGTCAGGCCAGGCAGCGCCTTGCTTGTCCTCTTCGCGGGCACGCTCAATCGCCTCTTCGACCAGGCCGGGGAGAGCGGAGAGGACATATTCGTCGGTTTCGCGCAGAACCTCGGCGGGCAGCTGCCGACGCAGCCGCCGCTGCAGGTCGGGCGGCGGAGAGAGTCGCAGCATCCTCGCCTGATCGTCGGTCTTATAGCCTTGCGCCTCGGGGATGGTTTCGATCGCCTGTTTGGCGAAACTGTAAAAATCAGGGAAAAGGGGATGTGGCTCAGAAGTCGGCAGATCGGGGGGCGTTACACTGGCCGCCTGTTCTTCCGGCGTGCCAAAAAGAGCTGCTTCCCAATCCTCTTCGTCCTCTTCAGGTTTTGCCTCGTCGATAAACTGGTGCTCGAACTGCTCGGCGCTCATTCCTTCGGCGAGTACATCAGCCACCAGCTTCTCTTCTTCTCCAACCGTGTGACGTCGCAGGATGGAAGCCGGATCGCCGATGTTCTTGCTGATCTGCTCATCCTTGCGCACCAGCACCTCGATGACGCGCATGTCCCCCTTGATGCGTTCGACGGTCGATTCTGTCAGCAGATAGTCGATGCGGGGTTGGTGCTGCTGGCCGAAACGATCGATACGTCCATTGCGCTGCTGAAATACCATCGGCGACCAGGGGAGGTCGAAGTGAACCAGTCGATGGCACAGGTAGTGAAGGTTGAGACCTTCAGAGGCGACATCGGAACAGAGCAGCACGCGCAGTGGGTCATGCTCCTGCCCGAACCTCTCAACAATCTTCTGCTGGTCAAGGTCCGAAAGACTGCCATCGAGAATGGTGAAGGCCATATCAGGCAAACCCAGATCTTTCGGCAAATGCTCCAAAAGCCATTTTAGGGTTTCGATACGTTCGGAAAAGATCACCAGCCGGTCGCGGCTGTCACGGCCTGTCCAGGCG
>RFIO01000323.1 GCA_003695205.1 Deltaproteobacteria bacterium | reverse complement strand
GGCGCCGGCCAGAAAGCGGACCGCGGCCAACAGCGCTCCGACGCCCGCGCCGATGGGCGCGATCGTGAGCATGCCGACTGCTTTCAACACTCTCTTCACCGTCTTCGGCTCCTCAATGCTGGCCGAGCCACGGCGGCGCGGCCGGACCTTCATGGCAGTCTAACCTGCGGTCGAGGGTCCGTTCTGGGCAGGTCAGCCTCCAACTCTTTGTATTCCTGTCGTTTTCTTCGAGCAAGCCCCACGATCCTCGCATTTCCTGCTGGTTCGATTCGCCCAATTCTACTAGCATGGGGCCTAGTTTGGCTGTACCAATTGGACAGATCTTCCCTTGATGGGCTTCAGGGGAGATCCAGCCGCGGCTAGGATGACCTGCTGGGTTTGCGTCAGGGGAAACACAGATGGTTGAAGACCGATGGCTCTCGGTCGACGAGATTGCCCTGTACCTCGGGGTCAAGCGCGACACCGTGTACAAGTGGATCGACCGCAAGCAGATGCCTGCGCACAAGGTCGGGCGGCTGTGGAAGTTCAGAAAGGAAGAAATCGATGAATGGGTTCGAAGCGGCGGCGGCAACCGCCGGGATGAGGCGAATGACGGCTGACGTACGGCGGGCGCATGGAGGATAAGAGGGTCCAATGAAGCTGGAAGAGCTCCAGGCCAATGCTGCCGTGCGCGGCATCATCTCGGACGGACTGGTCACGGTCGTCAGCGTGCAGTGGTTCGGCTCCGAGGCGCTGGAGCTGACATACAAGACACCGACCGGGAAAGTCGCCAACGAGTTGCTCTACCGGCACGACGAACCGCGCCTCGAAATCGCGGAAGTCGGTCGCCCCTGGAGTTTCGACGGGGATGGCGCGCTGTTCCGCCTGGTCTCCGAAGCCCAGCGCATTCGTCTCGCCCACCTGTTCGACCCAGTCCTCGCGGTTCACACGTCCGTCGTCGAGCCGCTGCCGCACCAGATCACCGCCGTCTACGAGTCGATGCTGCCGCGGCAGCCGCTGCGATTCCTGCTTGCCGACGATCCCGGCGCCGGCAAGACCATCATGGCCGGCCTGCTCATCAAGGAGCTCATTGCCCGCGGTGACCTGCAACGCTGTCTGGTGGTCTGTCCTGGCAGCCTCGCCGAGCAGTGGCAGGACGAGCTCTACCGCCGATTCCAGTTGCCGTTCGAGATCCTGACGAACGACAAGCTCGAGGCCGCCCGCACCGGCAACTGGTTTCTCGAAACGAACCTCGTGATTGCGCGGCTCGACAAGCTCTCTCGCAACGAAGACGTGCAGCAGAAGCTCCAGGCACCCGATTGCCGGTGGGATCTGGTCGTGTGCGACGAGGCACACAAGATGTCGGCCACCTTCTTCGGCGGTGAGATCAAATACACGAAGCGTTATCGGCTAGGTCAGCTGCTGTCTTCGTTGACGCGGCATTTCCTGCTGATGACGGCGACCCCGCATAACGGGAAGGAAGAGGACTTCCAGCTATTCATGGCCTTGATCGACGGAGACCGCTTCGAAGGGCGTTTCCGCGATGGCGTTCATGT
>RFIO01000322.1 GCA_003695205.1 Deltaproteobacteria bacterium | reverse complement strand
TCTGAAGGTTTCCGGCATCTGATGTGCTGCGATTGTAAAAGGTGATTTGGGTCCCGTCGGCGCGTCTTCAGGTGATTTCGACGATCTGCCTGCGATCAGGGGTCGCCCGGTAGGTCAGACGGTTTTCGGGGGCTACGTGCCAATGGATTCCTTGCGGTCGGTCACCGCCTTCTCCGGAACTGCCGACGTGCAGCAAGATGGCGGTCGTTTCCATGGTGTTGTTCCGGTCGGCGCGGAAGTGTCTGAGAATTTCCAGCTTGTCTCCGTGAAACATCTCCGGGCGATGGCAGCTCTGGCAGGTGGCTCGTGTCGGGCGCAGGTGACGCAGGGGCGTGGTGATCGGCCGTGAATAGCTGTCGGTTGCCACGGCCCAGAACTGCCTCAGGCCGGAGAGCTTGCTGCGTTCCAGCCAGCTGCTGCCCGATCCGAGGTGGCAGTTGACGCAGGGGATGCGGGAATGGGGGCTGGATGCGTGACTGCTGGCTGCCGGCTCCATGACCTGGTGACAGAAGCGCGCGCAGAATTCGGTCGAGTCAAGGTAGCGCATCCCCTGGTGGGCCAGCACGGCGCTGACGAACAGGGCCAGTCCGAAGATGAAGACGGCGCCGAACAGGACCCTGCGCAGGCGCGGGAAGCGGCGCGGATCGCTGATGGCGTCGCGCAGGTAGCCGAGGGTAAACAGGCGCACTTCCTCCTTGCCGCGAAAGAAGAGCAGGCCGGCGAGGACAAGGCACAGGCCGAGTACGAAGGCGGGAGCGAGCAGCAGGTAGATGATGCCGGCCAGGTAGGTATTGCCGATGCCGACGACCAGATCGTAGACAAAGGCCCCGGCCAGAAAAGGCGTGCTGATGACGATCAGCAGGGCGCCGACAAGAGCCGTGTTGCTGTGGGCGATGCCCCGTCCCAGGGCGTTGGCGAGTTCAATCAGACGTCGCATGCCATGAGAATAGTCTCATGGTGGCCAGACGTCAATATTTCCGCGTTGCTTGGCGGAAAATGAAAAGCCCCGCCGGGTGGCGGGGCTTTCTGGCACTGAAATCAGTGTCGGGGCTTTCTAGTGGGCCTCGTCCTCAGCATAGAAGGCCGGGAAGATCATGTTGAGGAAGTAGAAGATGACAAAGGGTGTGGCCGCCACCAGCAGCGCGCCGCCCATCCCTTCCTTGAAGGTTTCGATGTCGTGCGGGATGATCGGCAGGTGGTAGTGCATGAAGCCGGCGAAGGAGAGGGAGAAGGCCTGCCCGCCGATGACAACATTCCAGCGCATCATCAGCACGCCGAACAGCACCAGAACGCTGGCCACGCAGGCCCGGCGCGTGGTCAGTCCCGGCAGCAGCAGCATCAGGAAGGGCAGGGCGTTACCGATGCCGTACTGCAGAACGAAGATTTTGACGAAGTCGTGCTCATAGATGACCTCGCGCAGGATGTCCCAGGATTTCACCGCCGTGTAGCCGCGGAAGATAATATCGAGCAGCTCCAGGGTAATCGCCAGGGTCATGAAAATCAGCAGGTACTTGGAGGTCATTTTGGTTTCGTAGTCCTGCATGTCACGCAGTTGCGAGTCGGTGATCTCCATGGTGCCGGCTACCTGTTCAGGCAGGAAGAAGGTCTTGCCGCGCTTGAGGGCCCAGCGGCGCAGCCACATGAAGATGGCGTAGCAGAGGATACACAGGGCGATGCCGGAGACGACCGCCGAGCAGATGAAAATGACCGGCATCAGCGGCGTCATCCATAGGGCGTTGGCCTTGACCGAGCCGAAGATAAAGCCGGCGTAGCCGTGCAGGAAGCAGGCGACCGGGATGCCGAGCCCGGCGAGAAACTTGACCGCCTTGTGGTCCGACTCAAGTGCCTCGGGGCTGATATCGCGGGCGCCGAGGGAAATGACCTTGTAGACCAGCAGCAGCAGGCTTTCGATGCCGCGCCGCTGCTTGTTCTCCAGCCGGTCGATGCTCTCGACGATGAATTTGCGATAGACGAACCATATTTCGGAGGCGACGATGCAGGCGTAGGTCAGAAAGACAATGCCGAAGGCCGAGATCGCCGAGGTGAAATGCGGTGTCATCATCACATGTATGCCGCGGAAAGGCTGCTGAAGATGCAGCAGGAGCGGCATCATCGCCACCGGAAGCAGGGCGAAGGAGAAGACCAGGGCGAAGCGGGCGATCTCCTTCAGTTTTTCCACTCCGAAGACGTGGTAGAGGGACGACAGCACGAAAGCGCCAGCCACCAGACCGGTCATGTAGGGATAGAGGACGATCTGGATCGACCAGTAGACATATTCGTTTGGCAAGACAAAGAGGTCCTTGATCGTCCAGGCCTCACCGTGGACCACCATCTGGGCAACTTGTTCGACCATGATCAGTGCACCTCCTTGTTCAGTCCAATGTAATAGACGTTGGGCTTGGTTCCGTATTCATCGCGCAGGATGCCGACCCGTTCAGTCAGCACGGCCTTGGCCACCGGATCGTTGGGGTCGCGCAGGTTGCCAATGCGGCGGGCGCCGAAGGGGCAGGCCTGGGCGCAGGCGGTGTTGCCCCCCTTGCTGATACGGTGGTAGCAGAAGGTGCACTTGTCGGCGGTGTGGACCACCGGGTGGAAGAAACGGACGCCGTAAGGACAGCCCATGATGCAGTAGCCGCAGCCGATGCACCACTTGCGGTCGACTAGAACGACCCCGTCCTTCGTGGAGTAGGTCGCCCCGACCGGGCAGACCTGAACGCAGGCGGGCAGGGTGCAGTGGTTGCAGAGCTTGGGCACGAAGAAGGCCTGGGCGATCTCCTTGTCCGGTACCAGTTCCTTGCCTTCGGCGGCGCGGTCGATCAGCTTGCTGGTGAAGCCGTCGCGGGCTCCTTTTGGCGAGTCGGCCAGAACCTTGCCTTCCTTGGTGATGACGTAGCGCTCCACCCAGGTGCGGGTGACGTTGGCGTCCCAGGGGATTTCGTTTTCGATCTTGCACGCCTTGACGCACATGCCGCAGCCGACGCACTTGTATGTATTGACCAGGAAGCCCCATCGCAGATCGGGGTTCTTGGCCAGAACCTCTTTCGGGTCGACCAGCTCCAGTGCCGACAGGGAGACGCTGGCTCCGGAGATGAAGACGGCGGTCTTTTTCAGAAACTCACGACGCTTCATGATCACATCTCCTCCAGGCTGGGGTTGTGCGGATTGTGGCACTCGGAGCATTCCATCCCTTCGTTGTGGGTCTTGGGATTGATGCCCGGCAGGTCGTTGCGCTGGCTGGAGGGCATGTAGAGTTCGCTGTGACAACGCAGGCAGAGGGCACGGCTTCGGTCGACGGTCAGCTTCTCGGGGTCCTCGGGGTGATTGAAGGCCGCACCGTGGCAGTCTTCGCACGGAATGATGCCGTGTCCCGATTTGCTGATGCTCTCGACCTTGTCATCGTGGCATTCATTGCAGTATTCGGTCCCCTTGTACTTTTCGGGGAACTGTTTCCATTCCTGCTCGTTGCCAAGGCGGTGGAAGCCGAAGGTGTAGCCCTGGTCATGCACGCCGAAGTCCGCCGGTACGTAGAACATCCTGAAGACCAGGATTGCTGCGACCAGCCCTATGACCACGAAAAGTGGCCGCCAGACATGTCCTTTCACATTGCCCTCCCTCGCTGGTTTAGTAAAACGGTGTTATTTATTATCATTGCCCAGTTTTCCTGTCAAATTTAATTTTCTTGATGGATGCCTGGGTTCCAGGGCGTATCCTCGCGGAGAAAGTGCACAATAATGCGTGGAAGATGTTGTTATTCCTTGCAGGTTAAAATGCTGGTCGAATCGATAAAAAATCGTTATAATTTGTTTGACAGGTATTCTGCGTGTGAAGTCTTGTTTCAGATTGGCTCATTTGTGTTGGAAGTTTACCATGAGTCTGTTGTAATTCCAGGGTGCGGCGCGGAGGAACGTGATGGCGGATGAGAGGGGCTTGAGGCAGCGTATTGAAGGATTGGAGAAAGAGGTGGGCGGGCTGCGCCAGCGGCTGGAACGTCTTGAGGCTGCTCTGGCCGAAGGAGTGGTTCCGAAGGCACCGGAGGTCGAAAAGGCTTCGACCGGCCTGCGAACGACTCCCGACAACCTGCTCTCCTGGGCCGGCAAAGCCTCTTTGCTCCCCAGGGTCGCGACCCTCTGCTTCATTATGGTCGTTGCGCTCGCCCTGCGTACCGCCACCGACAACGAGCTGATCAACCAGCAGCTGGGCACAATTCTCGGCATTTCGTACGCGGCCATCCTGATGATCGCCGGCTGGCTGCTGTACGGTCGCCGTAACGCCCAGGCGCCGGTCTTCACCGTCGCCGGGGCTATCTTGCTCTTCTCTGTTGTTGTGGAGACCCAGGCACATTTCAAGTCCCTCTCGCCCCAGCCGGCCTATTTCGCCCTCATGGTCGGCGGCGGCGTCCTGGCGGCCATCGGCTTTCGCTACAAGGTCTCGTTGCCGGTCATCGTCGGCACCATCGGTATGTGTCTGAGCGGCATGGCCATCGACTACCCGACACCGCTCTTCTCCTACCTGACCCCCCTGATGCTGATGGCCAACGGCCTGGCGCTGCTGGCTACGCGCCTGAAGCGCTGCTCGTGGCTGCGCTGGTTCGTGCTGGCCATGACCATGCTGGTCATGCAGGTCTGGTCCTTCAAGCTCGGGCTGTTTCTGGTGTCGGGACACGACATGTCCGGGCCGCTGGCCATGTCGTGGTTCTTCCCGGTGCTGATCGTCTACGCCCTGGCGTTTGGTCTGAGCTCCATCCTCGGTATTGTCCGCACCCCGCGAGGCGAGCCGATCTCCAAGTTCGATTTCGCCGTGCCGACCATAACCGCCTTCTGGGTCTTCGGGGCGGCCTACTACATCGTGCATCGGGGCAGCTTCAGCCCGCTGCCGCTCGGGGCGGTCGGCATTGTCGGTGCCCTGGGGCTTTACGGCGTGGCAGTCTTTCTGGCCCGCCGACGGGACCAGGGCGCGCCGGGTGTGAATACCTTTGCCCTTGCGGGGACGGTTCTGCTCTCCCTGTCGCTGCCGGTGGCGTTTGAAAACCGGGTGCTGGCCGTCGGCATTCTGGCGCCGACAGGGCTGCTGCTGGCCCACTACGCGCGTGAGTGGGGCAGCGGCGGGGCGCGACTGACTTCCTATCTGGCTCAGCTGGTGGCTGCCGTCTGTCTTGGTGTCTGGCTGTACCGCGAGCCGGCCGGAACGGGGCCGGCGGCAACCATGGTGGTAGCACTGGTGGCGCTGGTGGCAGGGGTGGCCCACTACCGGTTCGCGCGCCGCAACCCTCCGCCGGAAGCGAGCCTCTTCTTCAACCGTTTCGACCGGGGAGACCGGTTGGCAAACCTGGTACTGCTGGCCGGCCTTCTTGGCGGATTCTTTTTCGGCCGCGCCGCCCTTTACATCGTGCTGCATCGGTTTCCGGGCAATCTTGAAAACGCCTTTATCTGCGGCCAGTCGGTCATTATCAACCTTGCCGCCATGGCCCTGCTGCTGCTCGGCTGGGTAAAGGAAAATCGTGAACTGCGCAACCTTGCGATCCTGGTGACCCTGGTCGGCGCCGCCAAGGTCTTCATGGTCGACATGCTCAGCACCAAGGGAGTGCCGCTGGTGCTCAGCGTTCTCAGTTTTGGTGTGGTTGCCGCGGTCGAGTCGGTGGTGCTGGCTCGCTGGTCGACCGGCACTGCAGAGGGCGAATCGGCAGCCGGCACAACGGCCCGGGACGAGGGCCCCGGCGCCCGTTCCGACTGAATCTACTCATTGGGCAAAAGCGTTGACTCCGGCTCGGGGCCTGTGCTATCTAGGACGGGTTTCTGGCACAGGTGTATGCTGTATACAGGGGAGCATGGGAGAGGACCGGCGCCAACTTATTAAATCTGTTGGGTTTTTGTCGAGCGTCGGGATTTCGATGGTGGCGAGCTGCCTCATCGGTCTGGCCATGGGGTACTACCTCGACAAATGGCTTGGGACCTCCCCCTGGATGATCCTGATCTTTCTCGGTTTCGGCATTGCCTCGGGTTTTCGCAACGTCTATATCCTTACCGAGAGGGAATTGAGACGACAGCAGCGCGAAGAGCAGGATGACGAACAGGGAGAGGACCAAAACTCCTCCCGAGGATGACCTGCTGCGGACCATTGCCCGACTGAACTGGGCCGTACTGCTGCTGCTTGTCCTTGCAAGTCTGGCCTGGCGGTCCCTGACCGTGAGCGGCGGTGTCCTGGCCGGCGGCCTGCTGGCTATTGGCGGCTACCACTGGCGGCATCGGGCGCTCAGGCGACTGCTGATTGAAAGAGACGGCTCCAGGGTCGGTTTTCAGCTTGGCTACGTCGGGCGGCTGCTGCTGGTCGGCGGGGCCATCTACCTGCTGATTGCCCGGGCCGGAATTCATCCGCTGGCTCTGGTTGCCGGCTTGTCGACGGTCGTCGTCAGCCTGCTGCTGGTCACGCTCAAGAGAATGCTTTAGGCGAGGAGGCCTGTTGGTACCATGGTTCATCCGTTTCTGTTTCTGAAGTGGCTCGAAGAGAAGCTGCATATCCATGTCGGCGAACACGTGATGTACGCCTGGTTCGTCATGCTCGTCCTGATCCTGCTTGCCTTTCTGGCATCCCGTGGCCTGAAACGGGTGCCCACCGGCCTGCAGAATTTCATGGAAGTGGTGGTGACCGGCATCGAAAACCTGATCGTCGAGACCATGGGGCCCAAGGGGCTGGCCTACTTTCCCCTGATTGCCTCTTTTGCCCTGTTTATCCTCGTGTCCAACCTGGTAGCCCTGGTTCCCGGCTTCTATCCGCCGACGGCGAACCTGAATACCAACCTGGCCCTGGCGCTCACCGTTTTCGCCATGACCCACATCGTCGGGTTCAAGGAGCATGGTATCGCCTATGTCAAGCACTTCATGGGGCCGGTGCTGGCTCTGGCGCCGCTGATCTTCATCATCGAGATCATTGGCCATATCGCCAGGCCGATTTCTCTGACCCTGCGTCTTTTCGGCAACATGTACGGTCACGAGATCGTGCTGATGATCTTCCTGGCCCTGGTGCCGCTGCTGCTGCCGGTGCCGATGATGGTGATGGGGGTCCTGGTGGCCTTCATTCAGACCTTTGTCTTTACCCTGCTGGCGATGATCTACATTGCCGGCGCTCTCGAGGAAGCGCACTGATCCCGCCCAGGGGGGCGGGTCGAGGTCCTAGCTGATTAGGAACAATAAAAACAAGGTAGTAGAAAAGGAGAAGAAGAATGGAGTTTTTCGCCTGGTGCATGATCGCTGCTGGTTTCGGTATGGCCATCGGTTCCTTCGGTACCGGTCTCGGCCAGGGGCTGGCTATCAAGAGCGCTGTTGAGGGCGTTGCCCGCAACCCCGGCGCTTCGGGCAAGATCCTGACCACCATGATGATCGGTCTGGCCATGATCGAGTCCCTGGCCATCTACGTCTTCGTCGTGGCCATGATCATCCTGTTCGCCAACCCCTTCACCGAAGAGGTTCTGAAGCTGGTGGCGAAGTAAGGCTTCTTTGCTTATCCAAGCCGCAAGGGGGCGCGCCTGTCAGGCGCGCCCCCTTCTTTTTTGGTGGGTTGTTCCCATTCTCGCGAACTCTGTGGAGCGGGGGAATCATTGGGGGTTGAATAATTTTTGCGGGCAGGTTAAATTGCAACAATTAGATGTGTTAAATTTTTCTACATCTTGATGATGTCAGGTGGAGAAATCCCGGGGCGGGGAGCCGTTAAGTGGAAAAGTCCGTCAGCAAAAATTGCCTGATCATTCTCGACAGCGTTGCCGACGCCGTTTTCACCGTCGATGAGCATATGCGCATCACAACCTTCAACCGGGCCGCCGAGGAGATTACCGGCTACACCCGGGAGGAGGCTGTCGGCATGCCCTGTCGAACAATTTTCAGGTCGTCGGTATGCGCTAGTGAATGCCCGGTGCGTGAAGCCATGGTTGCGGGTGGACCGGTGGTCAACCGTGAGTTCGATATCAAAACCAGGGACAATCGCACCATTCCGGTGAGTATCAGCGCATCCATCCTGAGGGATCAGGACGGCACCGTTCAGGGTGGGGTGGAGGTTGTTCGCGACCTGTCACTGATCGCCTCGCTCAAAAGGGAAATCGAAGAAAAGTTCACTTTCCAGGACCTGGTCGGGCGGGCGCCCAATATGCGCCACCTCTTCGATGTTATTCCCGATGTGGCCGCCAGTGACGCGACCGTCCTGCTGCACGGTGAAAGCGGCACCGGCAAGGAGCTGTTCGCGCGGGCCATTCACCAGATGAGTCCGCGCGCCAAGGGCCCACTGGTGGTTGTCAACTGCGGGGCGCTGCCGGAACAGTTGCTTGAAGCCGAAATTTTCGGCGCCAGAAAGGGGGCCTACACCGGCGCGGTGGAGGACCGGCCGGGGCGCCTGGAGATGGCCCAGGGAGGGACGCTCTTTCTCGATGAGATCGGCGACCTGCCCCTGCCCCTGCAGGTCAAGCTGCTCAGGGTGCTGGAAAATCGGGAGTACCAGCCCCTTGGTGCCAAGCAGCCGCGCACGGCCGATGTCCGGTTCATTACCGCGACCCATCGCGACATGGAGCAGATGGTGGAGGAGGGGAGTTTTCGCCGCGATCTGTTTTTCCGCATCAATGTCGTATCCCTGACAATCCCGCCGCTGAGGGAGCGGCGAGAGGACATTCCCCTGCTAATCGACATGCACCTGGAAAAGCTCAACCTGCGCTACAGCAAGCACATCCGTTCCATCTCGCCGGATGTCATGAAGCTGCTGCTGCAGTACGATTTCCCGGGCAATGTGCGTGAGCTGCTCAACCTTCTGGAACAGATGGTGATCCTTTGTCGCGGCAGCGAACTTGGACTGGAACACCTGCCCGACTCCTTCCGCCATATTGAGGCCCCGAGTGAAGAGGGTCGCAAACCGCGCCGGCGTCTGAGCCGGGCCAGGGTCGTGTCGGCCCTGGAGCGCCATGGCGGCAACAGAACCCGGGCGGCCGAAGAGTTGGGTGTTGACCGCACGACCCTGTGGCGCTGGATGAAACGCATGCATCTGGCGTAATTCGACAGGGCGCGGCTATGCCTGCAATGCGCCTCGTTGCGCCAGCCCAGGTCTGACAGGCACTTGCCGGATTCGCTGCCGCCCCACACACCAATCCACAATCAGAGCCAGGACCAAAGGCGTTAACCGCCGGCCTGAATACGGGTCGCAAATCGACTTGCGCCATTTTTCCGCACGGAACCGTCTCCGCGCTGTGCCGTGGAAAAGGGGGGCTTTGCCGTTTCCGTCCACGACGCGCCGGGGACCATTTGGCGCCATCCCTGTCTCCTCCAGAGCTTTTTCAAAAAATTGTCGCCTCAAAACAGAAATTTTTGGCTTCCGGGGTCAAGTCCTGGGGCCTGATGGGCGAAGTTGGGTGGTGTTGTTGCACAATTTGCAACTGCCCCGGGTGCGCAACGGCTGTTTTGCAACAGCGAAAGGTGTTGCAGTGTCAAGTGACTGAAATCAAAGAATTTTTATGATCATAAAAATCGTAAAAACCGAATGATTGGATGATTAGTTAAATCTTAAAATGCAGTTGCCGGTTGTTGCACTGCAACACGAATGTGGAGGGGTGTTCGACAGCGAAAATGTCTAAGCCTTTGATAATAAAGGGGAATAAAAATTAAAGAATTCTTGGCATGAATCGTGGGTAGGAAAAGGGAAACAAACAGCGACTGGAGAGCCCGGATGAGAATCGTGCTGCCCTATTACGGATATCTCATAACCCCGAAACAGGGGCTGACAGATCTCTTCTATCTGGTCGATCTGGACCTGGTCAGGGGCGAGGTGGTTCGGGTTGATCTGGTTACCCGGGCGGCGCGGGGCAAAAAGATTTTGGGCAACTGGTGCCGCAAGAGCCTGGTCGCCGGGGTTCTGTCGAAGGATGCACCCATGGTCTGGTTGCAGGAATTGCGCGAAGCCGGGGTCTGGCACCGGGCGGTGCGGGGCGAGGATCTGCAGGAGATGCTCAACGACTGGTGGTGTTCCGCCCAGGGGGAGGCTCTTGCTGGTAGAGGCCTTGACGAGGCCCTGGCCGCCCGTGAGGAGAGGTGCCGGTGAAAGTTGCGATCTCAACCTGTGGCCCCACGCCCGATTGCATGATCGACGAAAGGCTCGGCCGCGCCTACTGGCTTCTGGTCTACAGCTTTGAAGAAGACGCCTGGGAGGCGGTGGACAATAGTGCCAACCGCAACGCTCCCAGCAACGCCGGCTACGAAACTGCGCGATCTCTGCTGACTTTGGGGGTGACTCACGTCCTGACCGGGGAGGTCGGACCAAAGGCCTTCCGGTTCCTGCAGCAGGCGGGAGTTCGGGTCTTCCTGGGAGCATCTGGCACGGCGGCAGGTGCTCTGCTCGCCTGGCAGCGCGGCGAGTTGAAGGAGACGGAATCTCCCAACCAGGTCGGCAGCCCCTTCTGCCTGACCGGCAAGAAAAGTGAAATCGGGCCCCGCCTGCGCCTGGGAAGGGCAATAGACGAAACCAGGGCCTGAAGGCAAAAAAGCGAACCGCCAGGTTCGATGACACAAGGAGGAATTATGGCAAAGCACGCAAGTGGAGGAGGGGTGACCCTCAACGGACTCGAAAGCATGGTGGTCGGTCGCCTGAAGACAAGCGGCAATGGCTATTACTTTGCCCTGCTGGTTACCGGGCTGATCATGATGGCCGGATCGATAGCGGGCCTGCAGGCGACCATCGGCGGACACCATGTTTTCTACGGCGTTACCCGCGAGGTCTCCTGGGGGATTCTGATCGCAGCCTATGTCTTCTTCGTGGTGACCTCGACCGGTTTGTGCCTGGTCTCGAGTATCGGCCATGTCTTCGGCGTCGAATCGTTCATGCCGATCGCGAAGCGTTCCGTCTTCCTGTCGATCGTTACCATCCTGGCGGGCTTCTTCGTCATCTCGGCCGAGATCAAGGTGCCGATTCGCATGATGCTCTACAACATCATCTCGCCGAACCTGACCTCGAACATCTGGTGGATGGGAACCCTTTACGGTGTCTACCTGGTCTTCATGATCTTCGAATTCATCTTTCTGCTGCTCAACCGACACAAGCCGGCCCTTGTCTGTGGCTTCTCTGGTGCTGTCGCGGGTATCGCGGCGCACAGCAACCTGGGTGCGGTCTTTGGCCTGCTCAACGGCCGGGAATTCTGGCACGGCCCCTACATGCCCATCTATTTCATCACCTCGGCGATGATGACAGGCACGGCGGTCATCCTCTTCTTCCACCTGGTGGCCGCAAAGGTGAACAATGAGCGCCTGGACGACAAGATGCTGCGGGCCCTGGACAACACCCGCAAAGTCGGGATTCTGCTGATCTGCGTCATCTCCTTTTTCACCATCTGGAAAATCGTGGCAGCCATTGCCGGCCAGCCGGGCGGCAAGTATGAGGCGGTCATGGCCATGCTCGCCGGACCCTACGCGGTCAATTTCTGGGTCTTCGAGGTCGGTCTGGCTCTGCTGCTGCCACTGGTGCTCTTTCTGAAGGCCGGCGTCAAGCGCCCGGGCATGTTGCTGGTGGCTTCCGCCCTGATGATTGTCGGCATCTTCATCATGCGCTACGACCTGGTTATCGTCGGGGAAATTGTACCTGTATTTCACGAGCTTGGAGTGCGTGAGTTCAGCGGCCTGCTCAGCTACCGCCCGTCTCTGCACGAGCTGGTGGTGACCGCCGGAGGGTTCGGCATGGTCGGCTTCCTGTTCCTGCTGGGTGAAAAGATTTTTGGCGGTCACAAGGTCAGCGAAGAGCACTGAGACAACTGAACCTGACGGAGAAGGACAATGATTCTGAAAAAAGAACTCGACATGAGCCGCAATGAGGGGCTGGAAAACCTTGGAAGTGAGGAGCGCAGACATTTCCTGAAAATGGGTCTGGTGGTAACCGGTCTGTTCGCCGGAGGCACTCTGCTGTCCCTGTCTTCCGGTGCCCGCAGGGTGTTCGCCTCTTCAGGAGAGTTTGCCGAAAAGTATCCCTACAAACCCCACTACAGCATGCTAATCCATGTCGACCGCTGCATCGACTGTGAGCGGTGCAAGAAGGCGTGCGCGAAAACAAATCACGTGCCCGATTACGGCTACCGGACAACCATCCTGGAACGTGACGTCAGCGGCGCGCTTGCCGGAAAGCGGGAGTTTGTCCCTGTGCTGTGCAACCACTGCAACCTGCCGCAGTGTACCCGCGTGTGTCCCACCAGGGCGACCTACAAGGACCCGGTCAACGGCATCGTGCAGATGAACAAGAGCAAGTGCATTGGCTGCCTGACCTGCCAGATGGGCTGTCCCTACAATGCCCGTTACTTCAACGAAGAGCAGATGGCTGTCGACAAATGCTCCTTCTGCTGGGAGTCCCGACTGTCGAAGGGAGAGGCGCTGACTGCCTGCGCGGAGGCCTGTCCGGCAGGTGTAAGAATCTTCGGCGACTTGTCCGACCCGAATGACAAGGTCTACCGGGGGATTCACCAGATCGAAAAGACCGTCTGGGTTCTGCGCCCCGAGGCCGGAACCAAGCCAAATATTTTTTATACCAGGGGATAACAGGAGGCCGGACCATGAAAAATGTCACGATTATCTGCTTGTTGCTGGCTGGAGTGGCGTTGGTTGCCGGTTCCGCTACAGCCGGGGACCACGGCGGCGATATTCATTTCACCAGGCCGGTGGAAGCTGTCCTGTTCAGCCATGACATCCATGTTGATCAATTGGGATTCGATTGTGACAGCTGTCACGACGGCCTGTTTGAATATGAGGCAGGGGCTGCTGAACAGAACGGGGATTTCACCATGGAGTCCCTGTACGGCGGGGGGTATTGCGGAGCCTGCCACGATGGCGAGACCGCCTTTGCATCCGACACCCGCTGTGCGACCTGCCATGAAGGGGTCAAGGGCTACAACCGGGCCCTGGGAAAAACGGAAACCGCTGCCAGTCATCACTGACTGCCTGACGAAACTCAACCAAAAAGGACAGGAGGAAGACCATGAGCGCCAAACAGCACACCATGACGCAAGCGACGACCACCAACAGATTTGCCACGGCCTGGATCATTGTTCTGATGACCATTCTCGGTGTGACCGCTCTTTGCACAGCCGTGCTGGTCGGCTGGCCTGCGGTGGCCTACCTGGCGGCCAAGTTCTTCGGCTGAGCCGCCCGCAACAGAAATTCTGCTGTCATGGCTGCCCGTTTCGGGCAGCCTTTTTTTGTTGGGGGGCCGGGTGTTGCGGCAGGCGCAACACTTTAGGGGTTGCAACAAAACCCAATATCATGTAGTTTTTGTGCGTTTTGGGCGGGGGAGGTGCGCCCTCTCCCGGGGGCGTATACAGTATACAGACAAGGTTAATACCAAAGACCAAAGGAACGATTCCAATGGCCAGTTTCAAGCAGTTTTTCGCGTGGTGCAAGCGACACTATCTCCTCGTGACCTTTCTCGTGGTCCTGTGCATTGCCGTCTTCGGTTTTGTCAACATCCAGATTCTGCATATGACCTCCGAGCCGGAGTTCTGCCATCTCTGCCATCCGGCCCAGGGTTTCGGCCCGCTGGCAGAGGTCGATTCCTGGGAGCACTCGGCGCATGGTGAATCAGGGGTCTCCTGTCTTGACTGTCACGGTCGTCCGGGTGTCGTCGGCTATATGAAGGCCAAGCTCGGTGGACTCAAGGACACCTACATGCAGCTGACCATCTCAAAGGAAGAAAAACTGGAGATTCTGAAAAATCCGCCGGAGGACCTTGTGCCGGATGAGCACTGCCTCTTCTGCCACTCCGACGAGGGGAACGCCAGCTACCGCAAGAAGGTCAAGCTGATGAAAGTTGTCCGCATGCGCATGCTGGATGATGTCAGGAATCCCGAGTTCCGCCAGAAGAAAGGGCTGCCGGATATTTTGACCGACACCTTTGTCGGTGGCACCCATTTTGATCATTCGATGCACCTGGAGTCCTTCGAGTTCACCTGTCGTGACTGCCATTTCGGCGTGGTGCACAATCCCAAGACCAAAACCGACCGCATGAATATGTGCGTTACCTGCCACAAGGAAAACGAGGGGAGTGACGCGCCGCTGCTTGCCGACTGTCAGACCTGCCACCAGGCCCAGTACGACATGAACAAGGGAGTCGGTGCCAAGGGAATCGATGGCGAGCCCGGCATCATGTGGGCTGCCGAAACCGGTTGTACAGATTGCCATACCGGGGTCGAAAGCGGCATCTATCGTCCCTCGGCCGAAACCTGCACCAACTGTCACGATGATGGCTACGTTGAGATTTTCGACGAGTGGGCTTCGGAAACCAAGGCTGAGATTGCGGACCTGCGCGAACTTCGTATCAGCGTTGAGGAGGCGCTAAACGAGGCTGATCGCAAGAAGCGCGACACGAAAGCCTACTGGCAGCAGTATGAAAAGGCTCTGTACAACTTCCGTATGGTGCGCAACGATGGTACCAATGGTGTGCATAACAGGGAGTACGCTGCCGCTATCCTCAAATCGGTGCGCAGTGACTTCCAGCAGATCCTGACCAAGCTGGAGCAGGCCTGGTAAGGTACAGGTCTGATAAAAGTTAAAAAGCCCCGCCGCGATAACGCGGCGGGGCTTTTTTGTGCCTGAGAGTCGAAACCTGTTCAGAGCGAAGCGAAGACCTTTTCCGCGGCCTCGATGGTTGCGTCGAGATCGTCGCGGCTGTGGGCGATGCTCATGAATCCTGCTTCGAACTGGGAAGGTGCCAGGTTGACGCCCTCTTCAAGCATGCCCCGGAAAAATCGTCCGAACAAGTCGGTGTCGCTTCTTGAGGCCTCGGCGAAGGAACGAACCGGCCCCTCCTGGAAATATGTGCAGAACATGCCTCCGACTCTCTGAAGGCATGTTGGAGCCGGAGCCTTTTGCGCGGCGGCCTTCAGGCCGGCCTCCAGATAGGCGCTCTTTTCTTCGATCTGCTCATAAAAGCCGTCCTCCTTGAGCAGGGTCAGGGTGGCGATACCTGCGCTCATGGCCAACGGGTTGCCTGACAGGGTGCCGGCCTGGTAGACACCCCCTTCAGGCGAGAGGTGCTGCATGATCTCCTTCTTGCCGCCAAAAGCGCCGACGGGGAGCCCGCCACCGATAATCTTGCCGAGGCAGCACAGGTCGCCGTAAACCCCGAAACGCTGCTGGGCGCCACCGTAGGCGACCCTGAAGCCGGTCATGACTTCGTCGATGATCAGGACGATGCCCTCCCGGTTGCACAGCGCGCGAAGTCCTTCGAGAAAGCCGGGTTCGGGGACGACACATCCCATGTTGCCGGCAATCGGCTCGAGGATGATGCAGGCGATCTGGTCCTGGTTGGCGGCGACCAGAGTTTTGACTTCCTCGAGATCGTTATAGGTGGCCGTCAGGGTGTGTTTGGCAAAGTCGGCCGGCACGCCGGGGGAGGTCGGGACCCCGAAGGTGGCCGCACCTGAGCCGGCCCTGACCAGCAGGGAGTCGGCGTGGCCATGGTAGCAGCCATCAAATTTGAGAATCTTGTCACGGCCGGTGTAGCCACGGGCGAGACGGATGGCGCTCATGGTTGCTTCGGTTCCGGAGGAGACCATGCGTACCATGTCCATGTTCGGGTAGGCGTCGCGCACCATTTCCGCGAGGATAATCTCTTTTTCCGTCGGGGCGCCGAAGGAAGCGCCGTCGGCCGCTGCCTGCTGGATGGCCTCGACTACCTTGGGGTGGCAGTGTCCGAGGATCATCGGTCCCCAGGAGCCGACATAGTCGATGTAGCCGTTGCCGTCGGCGTCATAGATGCGCGAGCCAGAGGCCCGGCTGACGAAGATGGGATCGCGTCCGACCGACTTGAAGGCGCGTACCGGACTGTTGACCCCGCCGGGGATGACCCCGCGGGCGCGCGCGAACAGGCTGGAGGAGGTGTGCTGGTCCATGGGTGATCCTTTCAAAGTGGTTGATTTCAGAAGAGAAAGATGTCACCGGATTGCTTAGCACAGGGGGGTGGAGGTGTCAAGCTGGGGGAACCTGATAAACTAATCAGAGAGGGGGCTTTTGCGGGTGCTTGTGTGAGGTTGGGGCACGCCAATAAAAAATTGTTCTATTTTAAGTTGACCCGTACGTTAAGGTTCGGTATAAGCTGGCTTGACATGCTTCAGGCGTGGCAAGGGGACATGTTACCCTGTTGAGAAGTCCACTGAGGTCCCAAGTAAAAGCCTGTGGTTTTACCGCAGGTGAAAAAGATGTTTTACTTTTTGCTTGACGTGAACGTAAAGGGAAGGTAGACAAGGAGCCATGGAGCCAGCGATGAAGAAAGATATTGCGACCATGCCGTATGCGTCCATCCCCGCCATGGTGCGCCACGGTGCGACCGAGTTCAGTGACCGGTTGGCAGTGACCCACAAGAAGGACGGGGCCTGGCAGTCGCTGACCTACGGGCAATTTTATCAGCGTGTGCTGATGGCCGCTCGCGGGTTGCGCAAGCTGGGGGTCCGGCCGGGCGACAAGGTGGCCATCCTTTCGGAGAACCGGGTCGGCTGGGTGATTGCCGATCTTGGTATCCAGGCATCCCGGGCGGTAACTGTACCCATCTATGCGACCAACACCCCCGACCAGGTTGCTTACGTTCTCAGGCATTCGGAAGCTTCCGTTGTCTTTGTCTCCAGCCGTCTGCAGTACGAAAAGCTTCTGGCTGTGCGTGAGCAGTTGCCCCGGCTGGAGACGGTCATCGCCTTCGAACGTTTTATCGGTGACCGTGACCTGCCTGTTTTTCACCTCTACCAGGTGTCGGAAATTTCTCACCCCATAACCGATGGCGAGCGTGCCGAAATCGAGGGTGAGATCGACAGCATCTCCCGAGACGATCTGGCTACCCTGATTTACACGTCAGGAACGACGGGGGTCCCCAAGGGGGTAATGCTGACCCAGCAGAACTTCCTGATCAATGCCTGGTGCGGCCTTGATCGCATCCATGGCTGGGGGCATCAGGAGACCTTCCTCAGCTTTTTGCCGTTAAGCCATGTCCTTGAAAGGACCGCCGGCTACTATGCAGCCCTGATGAGCGGCAGCCGCATCGCCTTTGCCGAGAGTGTCGACAAGGTGGTCGAGAACATGATGGAGATCAGGCCGACCGCCATGGTCAGCGTGCCGCGCCTGTTCGAGAAGATCTACTCGCGCATCTACGAAAATGTCCACCTGATGTCTCCGCCCAAGCGCAAGCTTTTCCACCGCGCTGTCGAGGTCGGTCGCGAGTACGTCTATCGTCGCTACATCGACCGCAAGCCGGCCGGCCTTCTGCGCGCCAAATACCGCTTCTACGATCGCCTGATCTTCAGCAAGATTCGCGAGCGCTTCGGCGGCCAGCTCAAGTTCTGCATCTCCGGCGGCGCGCCCCTTGACAAAACCATCAACGAATTCATGTGGATTATCGGCATCCCGACCTTCGAAGGCTATGGCCTGACCGAGACCAGCCCGGCCATAACCCTGAGCAGCATCGACAAGGTGAAGTTCGGCTCGGTCGGTCCGCCCCTGGAGCACACCGAGGTGAAGCTGGCCGAGGATGGAGAGCTGCTGGTGCGGGGGCCCCAGCTGATGCCTGGTTACTACAACAATGAAGAGGCGACAGCCGATGCAATCCGGGACGGCTGGTTCCATACGGGCGACATAGCCCGCATTGACGAGGACGGCTACATCTACATCGTCGATCGCAAAAAGGAGCTGATTGTCACGGCCGGCGGCAAGAACATTGCGCCCCAGCCGCTGGAAAATGAACTGAAGCTCGACAAGTACATCTCCCAGGCCTTCGTCTACGGTGACCGCAAACCCTACCTGGTGGCGCTGCTGACACCCAACATGGAGCGCCTGATCGAGCTTGGGCACGAGAAAAAACTCGACTATTTCGATGTCGAGGAACTGGTCGCCAACGACAAGGTCAGGGCCGTATTCGCTGAACGCATTGAACAGCTCAACAGCAAGCTGCCGTCCTACGAGACCATCAAGAAGTTTGTCGTCCTGCCGCGCGACTTCAGTATCGAGGGAGGTGAGCTGACCCCGACCCTGAAGCTGAAGCGCAAGGTGATCTACGAAAAATACCGCGAGCGGATCGAGGCCCTGTATGACCAGAATGGCCACTCCGCCCAATCTGAACAGCAAGGAGAAAAACAATGAGGCAGATCAACAGGGTAGCTGTCCTGGGTGCCGGGGTTATGGGGGCAACCATTGCCGCCCACCTGGCCAATGCCGGTCTCGATGTCGAGATGCTCGACATCGTGCCGCGTGAACTGACCGAGGAAGAGGCCGCGGCCGGACTGACGCTCGAAGATCCGAAGGTGCGCAACCGCATCGCTACGGCCGGCCTGGAAGGGCTCAAGAAGATGAAGCCGGCCCCCTTCTACCTGAAGGAGTTCGCCGGTCAGATTCGCCCGGGTAATTTCGAAGACCATCTCGAGCGGTTGCGTGACTGCGACTGGATTGTTGAAGTCGTCATCGAACACCTGCCGATCAAGCTGCAGCTGCTGGAAAAGATCGCGCCCTACATCCGCGAGGACGCCGTGCTGTCCAGCAACACCTCCGGCCTGTCGATCAACGCTATGGCCGAGGCGCTTCCGGTCGAGCTGCGCAGGCGCTTTATGGTGACCCATTTCTTCAATCCGCCGCGCTACATGCGCCTGCTTGAAGTGGTCGGTTGCAACGAGGCCGACCCGCAGGTGGTTGCCGAGATGGCTGAGTTTCTGTCCCGACGGCTCGGCAAGGGGATCGTCCAGGCGAAGGATACTCCCAACTTCATCGCCAACCGCATCGGTGTCTACGCCATCTACAAGGGTATCCGCCACATGATAGACAGGGACCTCGACATCGAGGATGTCGACGCGGTTGCCGGTCCGGCCACCGCCCGTCCCAAGTCGGCAGCCTTCCGCACGGCCGACCTGGTCGGCAACGATACCCTGGTCCATGTCGGCAACAACTCCTACGAACTGCTGCCTGATGATGAGGAGCGCGAGGTCTTCAAGGTGCCCGAGTTCATGCAGCAGATGATCGAGAAGAAACAGCTCGGCAACAAGACCAAGGGCGGCTTCTACAAAAAGACCAGGGATGAAAGTGGCAAACGGGTCATTTTCGCCCTCGACTGGCGCACCGGTGAATACCGGCCGGCCAAGCGTCCGAAATTCCCTTCGGTCGAGGCGGTCAAGCAGGTGGACGATCCGGCGCGCAAGGTGCGCGAAGTGGTCAACGGCAAGGAT
>RFIO01000321.1 GCA_003695205.1 Deltaproteobacteria bacterium | reverse complement strand
GCGTTACTCTTTCCCATCGACTGGCCGGAACCCTTTGGTCTGGTGATGATTGAAGCCATGGCCTGCGGTACCCCGGTTATCGCCTGGCGCCGCGGTTCGGTCCCCGAAGTGATGGAAAACGGTGTCACCGGTTTTGTCGTCGAGTCCCTGGATGAAGCCGTGCAGGCGGTGAAGCGGGTTGATGGACTGGACAGGCGGACCTGCCGGGCGGTGTTTGAGCGGCGTTTTTCCAGCCGTCGCATGGCTGAGGACTATTTGTATCTCTACCGCCGGCTGCTTGGGCACAGCGCCCCCGATGACCAGCTCAATAGACGTGTGGCCTGACCATGATGAAAGAGATTATCCAGGTCGACGATCAGTATTACATCCAGGCAGCCTCCTGCCTGGCGGATGACCGGGTTCGGGTCCTCAAGCAGGGCGAGACCTTCGCCGTGTTCGACTGTCGCGGTGATGTCCAGCCGCTCGGACGCGGAGAGCAGGGAGTCTTCCATCAGGGGACCCGGTTTCTGTCCAGGCTGGAGCTCCTTGTTGGGGACAAGCGACCACTGCTGCTTTCGTCCACCGTCAATGAGCGCAATGAGTTGTTGACCGTCGATCTGACCAATCCGGATCTGCTCGATCTGGACGGTCGCAAAATCGCCCGCGGCACCCTGCATCTGTTTCGCAGCCGCTTTTTGTGGCGCGATGTCTGCTACGAGCGCCTGCGCCTGGTCAATTACGGTTCAGAGCCCTGCCGGCTGCAGCTGTGTTTGGGGTTTGCCGCCGATTTCGCCGATATCTTCGAGGTCCGTGGCATGCAGCGGTCCCGCCGCGGCCGTCTGGAACATCCGCGGGTGGAGCGGGATGTGGTGGAACTCGGCTACTGCGGGCTGGACGGTGTCCAGCGCCGTGCGCGTCTGCTGTTCAGCCCGCTCCCGGTGCAGCTGGAGCAGGATCGGGCTCTGTGGCAACTCGACCTGCCATCGCAGTGCGCGACCTCTTTCTACCTCACTCTCTGCTGCCGGACAGGCGAGTCCCCGGTTCAGACGACCGGGTTCGAAGCCGCCTTCGATGGGTCCCTGAAGCAGCTGGAACAGTATCGGCAAAGTCCCTGCCGCGTTCATACAAGCAAGGGGCACCTGAATGAATGGATCAACCGTTCCCTTGACGACTTGCACATGCTCCTGACCGAAACAGATCAGGGGCTCTATCCCTACGCGGGTGTC
>RFIO01000042.1 GCA_003695205.1 Deltaproteobacteria bacterium | reverse complement strand
CTCGGCCGCCGCCTGCCGGCTCATGGCAGGCAGCACCGCCTGGGCCAGGGAGACGATAAAGACCCCCTGGGGGAATTCGAACAGCCTCTGGCCGTAATAAAGGTAACTGACACTTCCCTCGGGCAGAAAGGAAGCAAGAAGACGTGTCAGGATAACATTGATCTGGTAGATGGCGACGCCGAACAGGCCGGGCAACATCAGCCCGGCGATACGGCGAACCCGTTCATCGCGGAAACGGAAATCGGGCCTGGGGAAAAAGCCGACCCGGGCGAGTACGGGAAACTGCATCAGCAGCTGCAGGGCACCGCCCAGCAGGACACCAAAGGCCAGGGCGTAGATGGGCGGGTCGAAAAACGGGGCCAGTGCCAGGGCACAAAAGATCATAGACAGGTTGAGGATGAGCGGTGAGACCGCCGGCATGAAAAAGCGCCCGCGCACGTTGAGAATTCCCGTGGCCAGTGCCAGCAGGCTGGCAAAGAAGATATAGGGGAACATCCAGCGGTTCAGCCCGTCGGTCAGGGCCAGCTTACCCTGAACGGAACCGAATCCGTAGCCGATCCCCTTCACCAGCCAGGGGGAGGCTAGAATACCGACCAGGGTGACTGCAATCATCACAAGGGTCAGCAAGGTCCAGCAGATATTGGCAACCCGGCGTGCTTCAGCTTCACCCTGCAGCTCACAGACTTCCGTAAAAGTCGGAACAAAGGCAGCGGTCAGCGATCCCTCTGCGAAAAAGCGGCGCAGCAGGTTAGGGATGGTAAAAGCGACGAAAAAGGCATCCGTGGCAAATCCGGCACCGAATGTCCAGGCGACGGCCATGTCACGGATCAGGCCGCCGATCCGGCTGCAGATGGTCGCGATACCCAGCACTGCTGTCGACCTGGCTATGTTTCGTTTCTCGGACACCCCTTCCGTCCCTTCCGCGTGGTCAGCCACCAACCTAAAAGGATTATTTTTATTTAATTCAATGCAAGTCCACTACAACTAGTTGTTTTTCAATGTTTTTTCGAATAACATAAATCTTCTTTAAACTTGACTGAACGTCAGAGCAGTGCTATAAGTCGGCCACAAACAAGCGACCAAAACGGAGGTAGAATCTTGGCCAACCACAAATCCGCGGAAAAACGCAACCGCCAGAACAAAATTCGCAACGCACGCAATACCCATATCCGTTCGACCATGCGCACCTATGTCAAGCAGGTCCGCCAGGCCGTCGCCGCAGGTGACAAGGACGCAGCCGCTGCAGCCATGTCGCGCGCCGTTCCCTACATCGACAAGGCGGCCACCAAGGGTGTCATCCATAAAGCGACCGCCAGCCGCAAGATTTCCCGACTGACCAAGCTGGTCAACACCCTCGAAGCCTGATTCAGAAGACCTGAACCAAGCTCAAGCCTCCGCCAGCCGGCGGAGGCTTTTCTATTTTTTCCCACCGCGCAGTCCCGCCAGTTCGAGAACCAGCTGTTCGAGCAGAGTTCTGGGATAGCCGCCGCTCGATTTAAGCTGCAGATCGACTTCAAGCAGCCTTTCGAACAGCCCGGAAAAAACCCGGGGCGGAAAGTGCCGGGCCTGGGCCACGAGCCCGTCAACAAAGTACGGATTGATACGCAACTCCGAGGCCAGCTGCCGGCGATCGACGCCCCGTTCCAGGGCCAGACTGGCAGCCCACAGCTGGCGAAAATGCCGGGTGATCATCGCCAGGATAAAGACTGGAGCCTCGCCGGTTTCGATCAACTGCCCGAGCAAAGTCAGGGCCTGCCCCGCTTGCCCGCGACCGATGGCGTGCGCGAGGTCGAAGACTCCCTCCTCCGTAACCCGGCTGATAACGGCCTCGACGTCATCGACATCGGCGCTGTTCCGCTCACCGATATAGGCACGCAGCTTGTCAAGTTCGCCATGGAGTTCCTGCAGGTTGGTACCGACCCTGCGACAGAAAAGTTCAAGGGCACCGGGAGTCAGACGCCACCCCTGGGCGGAGACCGTCTGTTCGACGTGGGCGGGAATCTGGTTGGCGTAAAGAGGCCTGAATTCAACCATTGCCCCCTTTTTGCCGATCTCCTGCCAGAAACGCCGGCGCTTGTCGATTTTGCCGGCCACCAGGACCAGGACACACTCCGGCACAGGTTCTTTGATCACCGGTAGCAATTGGTCGAGATCGGCTGTTCCCAGCTGTTCGGCGTCCCTGACGACAACCAGGCGCCGGTCGGCAAAGACAGGAAGGGTCTGAATCTGTTCAAGGATATCGCGG
>RFIO01000320.1 GCA_003695205.1 Deltaproteobacteria bacterium | reverse complement strand
CGGTGCGGGACGTCGTCGTCTTCCCCTACATGATCATTCCGCTGTTCGTCGGCCGGGCCAAGTCGCTCAAGGCGGTCGAGGAGGCCCTCGGCGGCGACCGCATCCTTTTCCTGGCAAGCCAGAGGGAGCTGGGGGAGGAGAACCCCGACCCCGAGGATATCTATGCCTGCGGCACCGCTGCCATGGTCATGCGCATGGTCAAGCTGCCCGATGGGCGGGTCAAGGTGCTGGTTCAGGGCCTGGGGCGGGCGCGCATCGTCCGCTTTTTGTCCGAGTCCCCCTGCTTCAGGGTGGAGATCGAGCCCCTGGTTGAGGCCGGCGCCGGCGCCGATCCGCTGGAAACCGAGGCGCTGATGCGCACGGTGCGCCAGCAGCTGGCCCAGCTGGCCAACCTGGGACAGAACCTGCCGGCCGAAGTGATGGTCGCCCTGGAGAATATCGAGGATGCCGGCAGCCTCGCCGACGTGGTTGCCAGCAACATCGGCCTCAAGGTCGGAAAGGCCCAGGAGCTGTTCGAAACCCTCGACCCGGTCGAACGCCTGCGCAAGGTGAAGGATGTCCTCGCCCAGGAGCTTGAGGTCGCCACGGTGCAGAATCGCATCCAGACCCAGGCGAAGGAGGAGATGAGCCGCTCCCAGCGCGAGTACTTTTTGCGTGAGCAGCTGCGCGCCATTCAGGCCGAACTGGGCGAGGCCGACGCCCGGGCCGAGGAGGTGGCCGAACTGCGCGAGAAGCTGCTCAAGGCCAAACTGCCCGAGGCGGCGCACGAGGAGGCGGAAAAGCAGCTGCGCCGGCTGGAGAGCATGCACCCCGAGGCGGCCGAGTACGCCATCCTGCGCACCTACCTCGACTGGCTGGTGGAGTTGCCCTGGAGCAGGAAGACCCGCGACAATCTCGACCTGAAAAAGGCCCGACAGGTTCTCGACGAGGATCACTACAACCTGGAGAAGGTCAAGGAGCGCATCCTCGAATTTCTGGCGGTGCGCAAGCTCAACCGCAAGATGAAGGGGCCGGTCCTCTGTTTTGTCGGCCCGCCCGGCGTCGGCAAGACCAGCCTCGGCCGCTCCATCGCCCGCGCCCTGGGGCGCAAGTTCGTGCGCGTCTCCCTGGGTGGCGTGCGTGACGAGGCGGAAATTCGCGGCCACCGGCGCACCTACGTCGGCGCTCTGCCAGGGCGCATCATCCAGGGGATGAAGCAGGCCGGCAGCAGCAACCCGGTCTTCATGCTCGACGAGCTCGACAAGATGGGGGCCGATTTTCGCGGCGACCCGTCGGCGGCGCTTCTCGAACTGCTCGACCCCGAGCAGAACCACGCCTTCTCCGACCACTACATCAACATTCCGTTCGATCTGTCGAACGTGCTGTTCATCGCCACAGCCAACCTGCTCGATCCGGTGCCGAGCGCCCTGAAGGACCGGCTCGAGGTCATCAGCCTGGCTGGCTACACCACCGAGGAAAAGCTGTTCATTGCCCGTCGGTTCCTGCTGCCGCGTCAGCTGGAGAGCAACGGCCTGAAGCCGGAGCAACTGCGTCTCAGCGACAAGGCGCTGCAGCGGATCATCGCCAACTACACCAGCGAGGCGGGACTGCGCAACCTCGAGCGCGAGATCGGCAGTGTCTGTCGCAAGGTGGCGCGCAAGTTCGCCGAGGGGCATGACCGGCCGGTGCAGGTCAACGAGTCGATGCTGGAGAAGCTGCTTGGCCCGCCGCGCTTCCTGCGCGAGGAGGAGAGGGAGACGGACGAGGTCGGCGTGGCGACCGGCCTGGCCTGGACCGAGGTCGGCGGCGAGATCCTGCACGTCGAGGTTTCGACCATGGCGGGCAAGGGACAGCTGCAGCTGACCGGCCACCTGGGCGAGGTGATGAAGGAGAGCGCCCAGGCTGCTCTCAGCTACGCCCGCGCCAACGCCGGACGCCTCGGCATCGACCCGGCACTGTTCGAGCGCACCGACATCCACGTCCACGTTCCCGCCGGGGCCATCCCCAAGGACGGTCCCAGTGCCGGTATCACCATGGCGACCGCCCTGGTCTCCGCCCTGGCCGAAAGGCCGGTGCGTCGCGATATCGCCATGACCGGCGAGCTGACCCTGCGCGGCAAGGTGCTGCCGGTCGGCGGCATCAAGGAAAAGGCCCTGGCTGCCGTGCGCGCCGGCATCGACACCCTGATCCTGCCGGAGCGCAACCAGAAGGATCTGGTCGACATCCCCCGGCACGTACGCCGCAAGCTGACGGTGGTACCGGTGCGAACGGTCGACGAGGTCCTCGACCGGGCGCTGCGGCCCGGGCCGTCCGGGGCGGGCAGTGACTGACGAGTTCGAGCTGATCGAACGCATCCGCGCCCTGGCTCCCTCGTCGCTGGCGGTAACGCGCGGCATCGGCGACGATTGTGCCGAACTGGAGATTCCGGCCGGCGAACGCCTGCTGGTGACCACCGACATGCTGCTCGAAGGAGTGCATTTCCGGCGGGACTGGACCGGCATGGAGGATCTGGGCTACAAGTCGGCGGCGGTCAATCTCTCCGATCTCGCGGCCATGGGGGCCGCGCCGCTG
>RFIO01000319.1 GCA_003695205.1 Deltaproteobacteria bacterium | reverse complement strand
TGCGCCATGCGCTCGAGATGCCTGCGGGTGACTTCGGCGGAGGTGCCAGGCGGCATGACCAGGGTGGCGCGGGCGATTTCACTCTGGATGCGAGGCAGAAAGGTGTAGCCGTAGCGCCCGCTCAAGGGGAGGCAGGCGAGCAGACCGACGCCGACGGTGAACAGGGCGAAGGTGAGGTAGCGCTGCGCCAGGCAGCGTTCGAGGATCGGCCTGTAGAGTTTCTCGATACCGCGTTCCAGCACCTCGGCGACCCGACGTTGCAGTCTGATGATCGGGCCGGCGGATTCGCGCCTCAGGTGGACATGGCGCAGGTGGGCGGGAAGGATCAGCTTCGATTCGATCCAGGAAAAGGCCAGCACCGGGATGACCACCAGAGGAATCTGGGCGAAGATCGGGCCGCGGCGCCCTTCCATGAACCAGAGCGGCAGAAAGGCGGCGGCTGTGGTCAGCAGTCCGAAGGTGACCGGGACGGCGACCTCCTGCGCCCCCCGGATCACCGAATCGACCGTTTCGCCCTTCCGGCGCAGGTGGGTGTAGATGCTCTCTCCGGTAACAATGGCGTCGTCGACCACCATGCCGAGCACCAGGATGAAAGCGAACAGGGTGACCAGGTTGAGGCTCGCACCGAAGACGGGCATGAGCAGCAGGGCCCCCATGAAACTGACCGGGATGCCGGCGGCGACCCAGAAGGCAATCGAAAAGCGCAGAAACAGCGCCAGGGTCAAAAAGATGAGGATGCCCCCCTGAACCGCATTGGTCAGCAGGGTGTTCAGGCGCAGCTTGACGATGCGCGAACGGTCGCGCCAGTAGTCGATCTGCACCCCGTCGGGCAGACGGTTTTTGGCCTGGCTGACGTAATCGCGGACCTGCCGGCCCACCTCCAGGGCACTCTGGTTGCCGACCCGGTAGACCTCGATGAGGGCGGCGGGATGACCGTTGAACAGGGCGGCCAAAGGCTCCTCGTCGAAGCCGTCGCGGATGGTGGCGATCTCCCCCAGGCGCAGGGTGCCGCCGTCGCTTTTGCTCCTGAGGGGGATGGCCGCCAGCTTGTCGGCATCGTAGACCTGTCCCATGGAACGCAGCTGGATGTCGCCCGCGCCGGTTTTGACGCTGCCTGCCGGCAGGTCGCGGTTGTGGGCGCGGATGGCAGCGGCTACCTCCTCCAGGCTCAGGCCGTACTTCTCCAGCACAAAGGGGTCGACCTCCACCGTCATTTCGAAGGCGCGCACACCGACCAGGTCGGCCTGGCTGACCTCGGGCAGACCGGTCAGGTCGTCGCGGACCTGCTCGCCGAGCCGGCGCAGTTCCAGTTCAGGCAGGTCACCGTAGACGACCACGGAAATGACCTCGCGCCGGAACAGGTCGACCTGGTAGCCGGGGCGCTCGACGTCCTCGGGGAAGGTGTCGATGGCGTCAATGCGGTTCTTGATGTCGTCGAGCAGGTCGCGGGGCTCGAATCCCTTGTCGACCTCCACGCGTACCAGCCCCCGGCCTTCGTTGGCGGTAGAGACGATTTCGGCGATGCCCGGCAGATCGGCGATGGCCTCCTCGGCACGGATCAGGACCGACTGTTCGACCTCTTCGGGCGTGGCGCCGGGGTAGGTGAAGCTGACGGAGACGGTGTCGCGTTCGAATTCGGGAAAGACCTCGAGTTTGACCACCTCGAAGGTGGACCAGAGACCGACCGCCAAAATAACCAGCATCAGCAGGTTGGCGGCGACGGGGTTGCGGGCGAACCAGGCGATCGGGCCGTTCATTTCCTGCCGTCCGCGGCCTGCCCGGAGCCCTGTCCCAGAATGCGCACCTGGCCGTTTTCAGGGGCGTACGGGAGCGGTGTCAAGATCAGTCTGTGCCCTTCGGGAAAAGGCCCGGCGGTGACGACGTGTCCGGCGTCGCTCCACAGGGGCTCGACAGTCTGGCGGTGCAGGCGGTTGTCGCGATCGACCAGCAGCACCTCGCCCGAGCCGCGCACGGCGGTACGGGGCAGGGCGTAGACGTTGTCGAGGGTGCGGCCGACGATGGACGCCCGCAGGAACTGGCCGATGTGCAGAGGTTGGCGGTTGTCTCCGGGATGGTAGGGTTGGTCGATACGGGCGACGACAAAGAGTTGGCGGCGGTCGCTGTCCATGCGTGCCTCGGTGCGAACCAGGACGCCTTGCCAGTGTTCAGCCCGGCCTGCCCCGTCGGTGGTGAAGTCGACCCGGATGGGGCTGATGTCTGCCGCGTTCCGGTCAAGACGGTTCAGATCGAGCCAGCGCAGATCCTTTTGCCCCAGGGGGAGACGCACCTCGACGCTGTCGCTGGCGAAAATGTCAGCCAGCGGTGTCCCGCGGCTGACGAAACTGCCCAGGCCGACCTTGCGCTCCAGCACGCGGCCGTCGTAGGGGGCGGTGATGCGCGCGCGTTCAAGATCAAGTTCCGCCTGTCGTACCCGCGCCGCCGCCGCCTCGACGCGTGCGCCTGCGGCTTCGAGCTGGGGCTGGCGGATGGCCAGGGGCGCGGGGCTTTCTTCGGGATGCAGGCGTTGCCATTCCTCTTTCGCCCGGTGAGAACGCGCTTCTTCCTCGGCCAGGGCCAGGCGGGCCTCGGCCAGCTGGGCGCGTGCTTCGGCCAGGGCGTTGCGCAGATCCCGGTCGTCCAGAGTCACCAGGACCTCGCCCTTGCGGAACAGGCCGCCATCGACGAAGCCGGGCGCCAGGGCCACGATGCGTCCGGCTACCTCGGCGGCCAAAAGGGCCCGGGTGACCGGCAGGACTTCACCCTGGCTCGGGATGCGCACGGTCACCGAGGTGGGCACCAGGTCCGCCACCTCGACCACGGGGATGGCCGGCTCCGGCCGCTTCTTGTCCGGCTGCGGCCCGGTGGTCAGCAGCCACCAGCAGGCAAGGACACCTCCCAGCAGCACCAGTATCGGCAGAAAGACGCGTACGATTCGGGTCATGACAGATCTCGTGGATGTTGGAGTCGGTTCACGTCAGCCATTGTCTACCAGACAGGGCTGGCCGGCAAGCGGGGAGTCGCTGAGAAAGCCCGAAGCTGTATTGGTCCACAGATTACGCAGATTGCACAGATTTGAATCAGAATCGTCAAACCCCAAAAAGGCTTTTGCTTTGGTATTGATCTGCGCAAATCTGTGAAATCTGCGGATAAAAAACGTGTTCTCAGGTCTTGAATTGTGACTTTGCCATGGTGCGAAAGAGGGGTGGGGGCACAATTCCAGACCCGGTAACTCGTTCACCAGGCTCTTTCCGGGCATTCTGG
>RFIO01000318.1 GCA_003695205.1 Deltaproteobacteria bacterium | reverse complement strand
GAAAAGCTATCAATTCCGGGAACGATACGGACTCAACCCGGTCGTTCCGGAGATGTTCGGTTACGGACGCACCGTTCACACTTCCATCCAGAAGCTCCACGAACTCCATCCTGATGCGCCGCCGGCGCCGGATCAAGTGGAACAGGTGGTCTTGGACACATTCCACCTGAAGCATGTCCCCCAGAGCGGGGATCCTGTGAACCGGCCGGGTGCTTACGAGAACTCGAGAAGTCGGGCCGTCGAAATCGCGAAGGACTACGTGGTTTCCTATGGCGGGGATTTTGAGCGGGAGCGTCAGGTGGAGGCTGTTTTCGAGATTCCTGCCTCTAACTGCGTCATCTCGGGATCCATAGATCTCCTGCTTCATGAAGACGAAGAAGGCAACATTCTTCAAGCGGAGATCATCGACTTCAAGACCATGGAAGGCGGCGAGAAGATCCACGAAAACGAGGAGCTGGATTGGACTGAGTTGGCGCTGCAAGTCCAACTTTATGCCCGCGCGGCCGATCAGGTGCTCGGACAAAATGCAAAAACAGGCAGCGTCCACCTCCTGAAAGACAACCAACGGGTCGAAGTGCCCATCACGCAGGATGCTGTTGATGCAGCTTTGAAGAACGTCGAGTGGGCGGTAACGGGGATTCTGAGTTTCGACTTCCCGATGCGACCGCATCCTGAAAAATGTGCAAAGTGCGATTTCAGAACGATCTGCCCCCAGGAGCCTCAGGATTTCCGTGTAGGAACGACGATTCCGCCCGAGCTGCACTTGCCCGAGGGACGCCGAGAAATGGCGAGAGCATTCAGCCTGTACCAAGAGTCGGACGATGCCGGATAACCTGACGCTCGAGCAGAGAAGCTATTGTATGTCTCGAATCAAAGGGAAGGATACCGGGCTGGAATTGCGTGTCCGCTCCGAACTCCACAGACGGGGATACCGGTTCCGCAAGCACGTAAAGGAATTGCCGGGTAAACCGGACGTCGTTTTTACAAAGGCCAAGGTGGCGGTTTTCATAGACGGAGACTTTTGGCACGGCTACAGATTTACAGCATGGGAACACAAGGTATCGGACTTCTGGAAACAAAAGATCAACAAGAACCGCGAGCGGGACAGAAGAAACCACAAGAAGCTGAAAGAAATGGGATGGACCGTCATCCGCCTTTGGCAGCACGATCTGGAACGCGACTTCCAAGAGTGTATCGAGAGAACCATAGCCGCCGTGAATGAAGCACGTTCACGGTGAGGTGGAATACGCAAACGGAGGTATGACCATGTCGAAACCGAAACGCTATCACGTGACCACTCGGACCGGCGGCTGGAACGTCAAAGAAGAAAAAGCGTCAAGGGCGTCCAGCAGCCACGATACGAAGGCCGAGGCCATAGCCCGTGCCAAGGAATTGGCGAAGAAGCAGGAGCTGGGACAGGTGATCATACACAAGCAGGACGGTTCAATCCAGGCGGAACACACATACGGCAAGGATCTGTATCCGCCCAAAGGGTAACAGGACCGTTTTCGGATGAGCTTCCGCTTCTTGAGACGAATCAGGATCGCACCGGGCGTCACCCTGAACCTGAGTAAGTCGGGAGGCTCTCTTTCGTTCGGGCCACGCGGATCAAAGTTTACCATCGGTCCGAGGAGCAAGCGGGCCACGCCGGGTATTCCGGCAACAGGCCACCGCCAGCAGCACCAGCACGTCGCGCGGCGGCGGCTCGCCCATGCCCCCGAAGCTGATCTGTCGTACCGGTCGTCGGCCGTACATCGCGCGTCCTCCGGCGCCATTGTACCGCGCCGCGCGCGCCGGCGCCGGCGGCCGCCCCTTCAGCCGCCGGCGGCGGCGCGCGGCGGCTGCCAGCTCTGCAGGATCCGGACGTAGTTGGCGCGCTCGTAGGCCTGCGGATCGGGGCAACGCGCCAGGCTCATCGAGCCGCGCAGCT
>RFIO01000317.1 GCA_003695205.1 Deltaproteobacteria bacterium | reverse complement strand
GCTTTCCTGTTAACCCAGCAGCGACAGGGCCAGCTGCGGAGCCTGGTTGGCCTGGGCGAGGATCGAGACGCCCGCCTGCTGCAGGATGTTCTGCTTGGTCATCGCCGAGGTCTCCTGGGCGATGTCGGCATCGAGGATGCGCGAACGGGCCGCGGAGAGGTTCTCGGAAACATTCTGCAGGTTGGCGATGGTTGTCTCGAAGCGGTTCTGCACCGCACCGAGGTCGCCGCGGATCGAGTCAATGGACCCGAGGGCCGAGTCAATGCGCTGGATGGCTTCCTGGGCACCGCTGGCGGTGGAGATGTCAACCGAGTCGATCCCCTTGGTGTCCTTGGCGATGCTGCTCAGGTTGGACTCCGAGCCGTTGGTGATGGTGATGGTGTCGGATGCCGCCAGACTGATCTTTCCGCGATTGACGCTACCGGAAGCGGCAACGGTACCCTTTCCGGCAAAACCTGTCACGGTCGAGCTGGCGACTTCAGTCACCACAATGTTGCGGCCGTCGGCCGCGGTCAGAGTCAGATCGGTTCCGTCATCCGAAGCAACCACACCTGTTTGATCCGAGACAGCGTTGATGGCGTTTTTGACGTCGGTCACGGTCAGGGCGGCGGATACGTCGGTGCCTGCGTCGTAGACGTTGACGCCATTGATCTGCAGCTGGTAGGTGTCGCCCGCGGAGCCGCCGATGTCGGCCCAGCTGGTAGTGGACACTTCGGTCTTGGCGGAGACCGACAGGCCGGCGATACCGGCGTCCTTGATCGCAGCGGCCTTGGCATAGGCCGAGTCGCCACCGCGATAGGTGGTATCGGTGGCGTGAGCGAAGTTGGCGCTCGAAGCGATGTTGAAGGCCGCGCCGGCACCTACCTTGACGGTCATGCCGGAGGTGACGTTGGCGGAGACGACACCACCGGTACCGCTGGCGACCTGTCCGATGCTGGCGGCCTTCGCGCTGCCGATGGAGAAGGAGATGGTCTCACCGGCGTTGGCGCCAACCTGGAAGGTGGCGTTGCTGAAGGAGCCATCGAGAACGCGGCGACCGTTGAAGGTTGTGGTGTTGGCGATACGGTCGAGTTCGCTGATCAGCTGGCTGACCTCGGCCTGCAGGGACTTGCGGTCTGAGCTGCTGTTGGTTTCGTTGGCCGACTGCAGGGAGAGTTCGCGCATGCGTTGCAGGATGTTGGTGCTCTCCTGCAGGGCACCTTCAGCCGTCTGGGCCAGGGAAATGCCGTCATTGGCGTTGCGGCTGGCCTGGTTGAGACCGCGGATCTGAGAGGTCATGCGGTTGGCGATGGCCAGACCTGCGGCATCATCCTTGGCGCTGTTGATGCGCAGACCCGAGGAGAGGCGCTGCATCGATTTGGCCAGGGCTCCCTGGGACTTGTTGAGGTTGCGCTGGGCGTTCAGGGAAGCGACGTTGGTGTTGATAGTCAGTGCCATGATTCATTCCTCCGTGAAGTGATGTTTTCGGGGCTTCCGTGCCCCTTTTGGGGTTGTGGATTTTTACCGTTGAACATCCATGGGGCGGCCGATCATCCTTTTATAAAGTTTGACCTCCTTGGCCAGGTCTTCCCCTCGTTCACTAAGACATATCGGCAATTGAACGGCAGGGCTTTAGAAATATTTTGATAGAAGTTCTTTAGATGTTTCGGTGGGGGGGGCAAGGCGACTGCGATTAGTCGCCCTTATCATGTTGTGGGGGACGGTGGCTGCTGTTGATGAGGGTTCGTGTCAGGTCTGAACCCTGAAGTGTTCAGGAGGCTGCCTTGCGAAAGAGAGCGCAGTAGCGATATTGCCAATCGGGGATATGGCTGAACGGGGGGAGCCGCCAGTCGGCGTAGATGCCTTCACGTTTTTCCGGAACGGACGGCATTGGGACCCGACGGTCGGTCCAGGATTCATGAATGGCCTCGATGTTGCGGATGATGGGCATGTAGTTGTTGCGCTCCATATCCGCCTTGATCTGATCAGGGTGAAACCCGGTGACAGCCAGAAAAGAAGTATTGTAGCAGGCTATCTGATCCAGGGCCTGTGCCTGTTTGTGCGAGGGT
>RFIO01000041.1 GCA_003695205.1 Deltaproteobacteria bacterium | reverse complement strand
TCATGTCCCAGTCTCCTTAGGGTTGCCTCTGCATGACAAGTCTGTCTGCCTTTTCTCGCCACACGCCACACGCCACACGCCACACGCCACACGCCACACGCCACACGCCACGCCTATCCCTTGACCACCACCAGGGGGGTCAGCCGGGCGAGCAGCCGGCCGAGTCCGGCCTGCTCGGCGACACTGACCACCTCGGTGACATCCTTGTAGGCTTCGGGGATCTCCTCGGCCACGGTGCCCCGGCCGGCGGCGCGCAGGCGGATGCCTTGCGCCTTCAGGTCACCGAAGATGTCCCGGCCCCTGGCCGCCTTCTTGGCGGCGTGACGAGACAGCAACCGGCCGGCGCCATGGCTGCAGGAACCGTAGCTGTTCCGCATCGCGTCCTCGGTCCCCAGCATGACGTAGGAACAGCGGCCCATGTCGCCGGGGACCAGCACCGGCTGGCCCATGTCGCGCAGGGAAGCCGGCAGGTCAGGGTGTCCTGGGGCAAAGGCGCGCGTCGCTCCCTTGCGGTGGACGCACAGCCGCCGCACGCGGCCGTCCACCCGATGCTCTTCCCACTTGGCGATGTTGTGGCAGACGTCCCAGACCGTTGCCAGCCCCAGGTCGGTTTCCGTTCGCCCGAGGGTTTCGGTCAGGGCTTTGCGCACCTCGCTGCTGATGATCTGCCGGTTGGCAAAGGCGAAGTTGGCCGCCGCCGCCATGGCGGCGAGATAGTCCCGTCCCTCCGGACTGGTCAGGGGGGCGCAACAGAGCTGGCGGTCCGGCAGGGTAATGCCGTAGCGATGCACGGTCTTTTGCATCAGGCGCACCTGGTCGTCGCACACCTGGTAGCCGAGACCGCGGCTGCCGGTGTGGATGCTGACCATCAGCTGGCCGGCAAACAGGCCGAGCCGACCTGCGGCGGCCTCGTCGAAGATTTCATCGACGCGCTGCACCTCGAGAAAGTGGTTGCCGCTGCCCAGGGTGCCAAGCTGGTCGCGGCCGCGTTCCAGCGCCCGTTCGGACAGCAGGTCCGGGTCGGCGCCGGCAAGTTTGCCACCATCCTCGATCCGTTCCAGGTCCTGCATTTGACCGAATCCCTGCCGCACCGCCCAGGCGGCACCGTCGACAAGGACCCGTTTCAGCTCCTTCTGAGTCAGGCGCAGCTGTTTCCGGGTCGAGCCAACCCCTGATGGCACCGCCTGGTAGAGGCGGTCGGCGAGCTTGTCGGCCAGCGGTTCGATGCTGTCGGCCTCAAGAGCGGTTCGCAGCAGGCGAACACCGCAGTTGATGTCGTAGCCGACGCCGCCCGGGGAGACCACTCCCTCGTCTGGGTCGAAGGCGGCAACGCCGCCGATGGGAAAGCCGTAGCCCCAGTGAATGTCAGGCATGGCGATGGCCGGGCCGACGATGCCGGGCAGGGTGGCGACGTTGGCGACCTGCTGCAGGGCTTCGTCCTGGCGAATCGATGCCATCAGTGCCGCGCTGGCATAGACCAGGCCGAAGGTTCTCATGGCACCCTGGCGCGGGATTTCCCAGCACCAGTCACTGCGCTTGCGAATCTTCAGGGCCATGTTGTCTCACAGGTCGAGATAGACGCGCGCCCGCCAGCCCTCGGTGGTGTGGGTCACCTCAAGCTGGTGCCAGGTCGCCGCCTTGATTTCGCGCAGCCCCTGCTCCGGCCCCAGGGTCGAGCAGAGAAGCTCGACAGCCAGTTCCGTCTCCGAACAGGCGAGTATCCGTGCGTCGACGGCAACCAGTCGCTGTTCGAGCAGGAAGACAAGTTCATTGTAGCAGTTGACCAGCAGTTCTTCGACGGTGTCGGCGCTGATTTGATGTTCGCGCCCGGCCAGCGGGCCGTCGGGCTCGAAATCGACCAGGTCGTGGAAGCTCAGGATCGCCTGGCGCAGCAGTTCGGCCAGGCTGTCGGCCTCCAGTTCGACGCCGATATCGGCGGTATGTTCCAGCAGGCGGTAAAGCCCCATGTAGATGTTCCTCAGGCAATCGCAGGTCCTGTCACATTATAAACATGTATCAGCGTTCCGGCTTGTGGACAGGCCCTGATGGCCTGCTAGAATTGACACCATTTAATTGTGTTGCTGTATACGTTAGCCGATACCCTGTCTGGTATAACGTATACACAATCGTGGTTGAATTGCCCTTGACACCGGTCAGGACCGGTCGCTAATAACAACACTGTTATATTCCCGCGGGTCACCTGCTGTGACCTCAGGATTAAAATTGGACAAACATCAACAAAACCGAACGTTGACGTTTTCTTATTTTCGAATTCCGTTTTGATCCGGGTTTCCGTACCAGCGAAAGGAGGATACGCCATGAAACCTGACCAGCAGCCCAACGAGGCAACCATTTCTGAAGAGATTCTTCAGAAGTGGGAGAAGCGCGGGGTCTCCCGGCGCGACTTCATCAAGTTCTGCACCGCAACAACTGCGGCCATGGCCCTGCCCATGAGCTTCGTGCCCAAAGTGGCCGAGGCCATGGAGGACAAGCGGGTGCCGGTCATCTGGGTCGAGTACCAGAGCTGCTCCGGCGATTCCGAGGCCTTCCTGCGTGCCAACCAGCCGACTGCCGGCGACATCATCCTCGATGTCATTTCCCTGGAGTATTCCGAGGTGGTCATGGCCGCGGCCGGTCACCAGGCCGAAGAGGCCAAGAAAAAGGCTATGGAAAAATACAAGGGCAAGTATGTCCTGGTGGTCGAAGGCTCCATTCCCAAAGGGGATAACGGCGCCTACTGCGCCGTCGGCGGCGAGAGCGCCGTGGCCAGCTGCACCGAGCTGGTGAAGAACGCCGCGGCCACCATCTGCGTCGGGTCCTGCGCCTCCTTCGGCGGTATCCCGGCCGCCGCTCCCAACCCGACCGGCGCGGTCTCGGTCATGGATCTGGTCCCGGGTGCTCCGGTGGTCAACCTGCCCGGCTGTCCGGTCAATGCCGAGAACCTGACCGCCACCATCGTCCATTTCCTGACCTTCGGCAAGCTGCCGGCCACCGATGCCCTCGGTCGGCCCAAGTTCGCCTACGGCAAGCGTATCCATGACAACTGCGAACGGCGCGGGCACTTCGATGCCGGCCAGTATGCCGAGACCTTCGGGGACGAGGGGCATCGCAAGGGCTACTGCCTCTACAAGCTCGGCTGCAAGGGGCCGGAGACCTTCCACAACTGTCCGACCGTGCGCTACAACGAAGGTGTCTCCTGGCCGGTCATGTCGGGTCATGGCTGCATCGGCTGCTCCGAACCGCAGTTCTGGGATACCATGAGCCCCTTCTACCGCCGGCTGCCCCAGGTGCCCGGCTTCGGCATCGAGGCGACCGCCGACAAGATCGGTATCGGCCTGGCGGCGGCTACCGCGGTGGCCTTCGGCGCCCACGGCGTGGCCAGCTGCTTCCGCAAGGGCGACAACATGGAACAAGACAAGGTGATCGAGGAGGAATAAGACGATGGCCCAGAAAATAGCAGTCGATCCGATTACCCGTATTGAGGGGCACCTGCGCATCGAGGCGCAGCTGGAAGGCGGCAAGATCGCCAACGCCTGGAGCTCCTCGACCGCCTTCCGCGGCATTGAAACCATCCTCAAGGGGCGTGATCCGCGCGATGCCCATCATTTCACCCAGCGTTTCTGCGGCGTCTGCACCACGGTCCATTCGATGGCCAGCATCCGCGCCGTCGAGGATGCTCTGAACATCCAGATCCCGGACAACGCCCGGCTGATTCGCAACCTGATCATGGGCATCCAGAACGTGCAGGACCACGTGATCCACTTCTATCACCTGCACGCCCTCGACTGGGTTGACATCACCAGCGCCCTGCAGGCCGACCCGAAGAAGACTGCCCAGCTGGCCCAGTCGATTTCCGACTGGCCCAACAGCAGCGTCGCCCACTTCAAGGCGGTCAAGGAGCGTGTCGCCGCCTTTGTCCAGACCGGCCGGCTCGGTCCGTTCCAGAATGCCTACTGGGGACACAGCGCCTACCGGCTGCCGCCCGAGGCCAACCTGATGGCGGTGGCACACTACCTCGAGGCGCTCGAATGGCAGAAGGATGTCATCAAGGTGCACGCCATTCTCGGTTCGAAGAACCCGCATCCGCAGACCTTCCTGGTCGGCGGCATGGCGGTGCCGGTCGATCCCGACAGCCAGAAC
>RFIO01000316.1 GCA_003695205.1 Deltaproteobacteria bacterium | reverse complement strand
TAGCTGACCAGGTGCAGCACGGGCGGATACCAGTCGACGGTCAGCCAGTTCCAGTCGGGCAGAAGGTTGCCGCGCCCATGCCAGAGGCGGCGGCAGTCGAGACCATCAGCCCGGTCGAGGTTTCGCCGCAGGTGGTCAAGCAGTTGCTGGGCAGATGGATCAGACACGTTTCAGGCGCAGGGGGCGGTCAGTTCTTGTTCTGCAGACACTGGGTGCAGGCGGCGGTATAGGCCTTGCCGCAGGCTTTGCATTTCTGCATGGTGCCTCCTGGTAACTACATGTTGGGATTAAATGGTGGTGTTGTCCCAAGATGTTGTATGTATACCTTGTCTTCCTTCGCCCGGCAAGAACTAATCAACACAGTGGTGCGGCGATTCCTGCTTGGCATTCGCCTCAATGGCGGCTAACCTGTTATTTTGACAGGCCGATTGCGGTCCAATTCCTTCAGGGAGGGCACCATGGCGCTGACGTTGCTGGAGATGTTGCGCGAGGCCGGGCTGATCACCCGGGAACAGTTTGACGAGGCGTTGCTCAACCGGGTGGTCTACGGTGGCAAGATCGGCACCAGCCTGATCGAGCTCGGCATGGTCGAGGAAGAGACTCTTGCGCGTTTTCTCAGCAAAAAGCTGGCAGTCCCCTACGTCCACCCAGACCAGCTGGAAAATATCCCGGGGGAGATTATCCAGAAAGTACCGCGCGGCCTGGCGCTCAAGTACAAGGTCGTGCCGATCCGTTGCGACAAGAAGCGCCTCAGTCTCGCCATGGCAGACCCGGCCGACTTGAGCGCCATCGACGAAATCGCCTTCATTACCGACTACATCATCCGGCCGCTGGTCGCGCCGGAGGTGCGTCTGCTGCAGGCGCTGAATCGCTACTACGACTACGAGATCGAAGAGCGCTACCAGGCGATCATTGCCCGGATGAAGGATTGGAGTGGCAGTGCCGCCGAAGCCGAGGCCGAGCAGCAGGCGCACGCGGAGCAGATTGACGAGAGTGAGCTGGAAGAGGCGGTCATTGTCGAGGAAGACGAAGACTACAGCGAGCGCGTGGGTCAGTTTTCCATCGACGATGTGTCGCGCCAGCTGGCTGATGCCCGTTCCCGGGAAGAGATCGGTGATATTCTGCTCGGCTATCTCGGCCAGGAATTCGATCGTGCCGCCCTGATGGTCTGCCGGGGTGACCACGTCGACGGCTGGAAGGCTGTGAACGGAAACGAGGTTATCGAAGCTTTTCCCCAGATGGTCATCGACCTTGCGGAGCCTTCGGTGGTCAAGACCGTGGTCGACGGCAACAGCCCCTATCTCGGGGGATTGCCTTCCGGCGGCGAAAATGACCGGTTCGTCGAGGCGCTGGGAGGCAGGGCGCCGACCGCGGCCCTGCTGCTGCCGGTTCAGCTGGGCGGCCGGGTGGTCAATGTCGTCTATGTCGACGGTGGCGAAGGGTTGGGCGAGCACATGGCCGACCTGAACCGGCTGGTGCGCAAGACGGTCCTGGCCTTCGAAATTCTCATCCGGCGGGAAAAGATTCTGCAGACCTGAGGCTTTTCACCAGGCAGGCGTCGCGGTGCCTGTTCCTTAAACCATGCTGCCAGCAGGGACCCTTACGCGTTTCCGACCGGGTGGTCGAGGTCGAGGGACTGGCCGTTTTCCCCCACCACTTCCAGATTGTGGCTGAAGATTTCCGTGCGACCGGCTCCGAAGCGGCGGCCGGTTTCCACGGCACAGTACGCCTCTTCGATCAGATTCGCCGGTGTGATGTTGCCGGTACCGCACAGGCCGCTGATACCCATGCTCAGGCTGAGATGGAAGCGGTTGAAGGGGTGGCGCGGCTGCCTTTCTTCCAACTCGTTTCTCAGGCGCTCGGCAAGCTTGTAGGCATCGGGCGCGGCGGTGTCGGGCAGGACGATGGCAAAATCCTGGTGATTGAAGCGACAGGGGATGTCGGAGTCCCGCACTACGTCGCGGACGGCGTCGCCCACCAGGGTCAGGACCTTGTCGCCGGCCCGGAAACCGAAATGGTCGTTCAGCCAGGGGAAGCGGTCGATGGTGACCACCAGCAGCGACAGCGGGTGGCCGTAACGCTGACAGCGGCTGACCTCGAATTGCAGGGCCACATCGAAGTAGTTGCGATTGTACAGCCCGGTCAGGCCGTCGGAAATCGCCAGTTTGGCCAGCTGGTCGTTCTCTTCCCTCAGGGCGTCGATGCGCAGCTTGCGGCTCAGGTGCGGAAAGAGACGGGCTCGCAGGTCGGAGGCGGGGATGCCGTAGCCGAGACAATCGCAGGCGCCGGCAAGGTAGGCGGTCAGGCAGGTTTCCCGCTCCGTTTCGGAAGTCAGTACCAGCAGAGGGATATCCCGCCACTCCTCTGCCTCCATGAGCATATCGGCCAGCTGCTGCAGGTCGCTGCCCAGGTGCGGGGCATCCCAGTCGTAGAAGATCGCGTCGATCTCCTCCTCTCGCAGCAGGGTTTTTGCTTCCTCCCGGCCCGGAGCGCAATGAATCTGCTGAAAGAGGCCCGTGGCGTCGATCAGCCGCAGCAGATAGGCGCGGCTGACACCGTTGTCGGTTAGCAGCAGCGCGGCCCGGTCCTGTTCGTTCCATGTCGGTCTGGTCGTCGGCATGTTCTCCTTATCGGCACATGCCGGCTTTTTGAATAGTCCTAACCCGGACTATTCATGATGGGCCGTCGTCGGTTGCAGTCGAAACTTTCGTGAAAAATCCGGATTAAAGGGGCAGGGTGAAGCAGATGGTGGTGCCGCCCTCGCCCGGGCTTTCGAGGTCCAGGCTGCCGCCGTGGGCTTCCACGATGCTGCGGGCGATGAACAGTCCGAGTCCCGTTCCTGCCGGAGCGGTGTCCGAGGCGTCGATCCGGAAAAACTTGTCGAAGACCCGGTCCTGGTACTCGGCGGGAACCCCCGGCCCTTCGTCTGCGACGCAGATCCGGTGTCCGGAGCCGTTGCGGCCGGAGGTGATGCGGATGGTGGTGCCGGCCGGGGTGTACTTTCGCGCGTTGTCGAGCAGCCCTTCGAGCACCTGGCGGATGCGGGCGGCGTCGACCTTCGCCTGGCCACCGTTCGGCATCTGGCTGAGCTCGTAGTTGTGGGACTGGTCGACGCGGGCAAACAGGTCGACCTCCTCCCTGACCAGCTGGTCGAGGTCGCAGCTGGAGCGTTTGAGCTGGAGTCTGAGGCCACGATCGATTTTCGACAGGTCGAGCAGTCGGTCCACCTGGCCCGAGAGGGCCTGGGCCTTTTGGTAGATGTGAGTGACGAACTCGTCCTCCTTGCCCCGGCAGGCCTCCTTGTGCTCAAGCAGCAGTTCGGCAAAACCGATGATGGTCGCCAGCGGCGTCTGGAATTCGTGCGCCACGGTGGAAACGAAGTCGTTGCGCAGTCGGGCGGTCTCCCGTTCGAGGGTGATGTCCTGCATCACACCGATCAACCCGGCGACATTGCCGTGGCGATCGGTGAATGTCGCCTTGTGGTAGAGCAGCTGGCGCGTCGAGCCGTCAGCGCGGACGGTCGGAAGTTCGTAGCTGTGCTGGCCCGATCGGGCGATCAGGGCCGTGTCAAACCGGTTGTGGCGTTCGACCTGGTCGGGCGGGAAGATGCTGTCATCGTTGAAACCGAGAATCTTTTCAGCGGTTTTTCCGAAGAATTCCTCGAAGGCCCTGTTGCAGCCAAGATAGAAGCCCTTGAGATCCTTGTAGAAGATCGGAACGGGGATGTCGTCGAGCAGGGTCTGGAAAAAGTCACGCTGTTCGGCCAGGGCCGCCTCGGCCCGGCGGCGCTGGTCGATCTCCCGTTCCAGTCGCAAATTCTGTTCTCGAAGGGAGGCCGTGCTCTCCTGGATGCTTTCGGCCATGCGGTTGAAGGCTGTTCCCAAACGTCCGAGCTCGTCCCGGGATGAGAGTTCTACGCGCTGGCTCAGATCGCCTTCGCCCAGGGCCGCGGCCGCCTGAGCGAGTCGGCGGATCGGTCGGGTCAGGTGGCTGGCGGTGAGCCCGGCGACGAGCATGATAAACAGAACCAGCAGGGCGAGGGTGACGCTGATGTCGGCCGTGGCCTGCCTGATGGTGCTTGCCACCGGGGTGTGGGACAGGCCGATCCTGACGGTGCCGAGTCCGCCGCGCAGAATGGTCACCGCGATGTCGTCGACGCGTTCTCCGTTCAGGATGACAGGTATGGTGCCTTCGCTCCCTTGTTCCGAAGCCTGACCGTGCAGGTCGATCAGGTCGGCCGGGAGTCCCTTTTCAAAGGTGTGGGCGAGAACGTTGCCATCGCCGTCGAGATAGATGACGTAGCGCAGGTCGGGCTGGCCCGATACTTCATCCAGTGCCAGAAGTTTCAGGCTGATGCGGTCGCCGGCCAGGACTGCGTTGGCGCCGGCCGTGGCCAGGTGGCGCGCGATCGCCTCGCCGCGCTGTCGGTTGCTGTCCGCCAGAAGTTCGGCGATATCGATTCTGACCAGGGTAATGATGATCAGGCCGGTGGCCAGGATGGTGCCGGCGAGCAGAAGCAGGTTTTTTCCGAACAGGCCCAGGCGCATTGTTGGATTTGCTGCTGGTTCAGGGCGCCGCCAGTTCCGCGCGCAGACGGCGGATGCCGTCGTAGGCGGAATCGTCGATCGGCGCGAAACGCTCAATGTGCATGCCGGTCAAAATCTGGCGCCCTTCCGGATCGGTGTGGGCGGCTTGCAGGAGCCGCACAAGTTTCTGCTTCAGGATCGGGGCCAGAGTGCTTGACGCCACCAGGGGCGGAATGCCGAAGGGTTTCGACCTCGCGGCAATGCGGGTCCCGGCCACCAGGTTCGGTTGTGTTGCCGACAGGTAGTCGTAGATCAGGCTGTCAACGGCGGCAGCATCGACCAGGCCGGCGGCGACTGCACGGATGGAACGATCGTGGCCGCCGGTAAAGACCGTTTTCGAGAAATAGCTGGCGGGTTGTTCTCCCAGCCGCTTCAGTTCCCATGCGGGGACGAGATAGCCGCTGTTGGAGTCGGGATCGGTAAAGGCGAACCTGGCTCCGCGCAGATCGGCATAACCGGTCGCGGGATTGTCTTTGGCAACGACCAGGTAGCTGCGATAGTTCTGGCTGCCGCCCACGACGGGGGCCAGCAGCAGTTCGGCACCGAATTTTTCATGAACGCTGATGTAGGGGCCGCCGCAGACGAAGGCAGCCTGGACCTTGCCCGAGCCGATCAGGCTGTTGAGCCGGGCATAGCTGCCGGGGTCAACGGCATGAACCGGCATCCGCAGCTTCTTTTCCAGCCACTGCAGCAGCTCCTGGTAATAGATGTAGCCTTCCCTGGGGGTGATGATCGAGCCGATGCCGATGTGCAGCCCTTCCGGATGCTGCCGCTCGACCAGTTCCGATTCGGGGATGCGCCGGTCCAGGTCAATCACGCGTGGCGCCTCCCGGTCGCAGCCGGCAAGAGCCAGCCCCCACAGCAGGACCGTCATCAATATCAGGGATAGCCGCAGCCTGTTCATGACAGGTCAACTATAGCATATTCCTTGATCTTTATAAATGAAAAACGGGTAACTGAAGAGGGGTAAAAAGAGGTTTTAAAATCGCTGCTTCGACAATCTGAGCGTCGCTGGCTTGCCGCTGGTAAATATCGCAAAAATAATCCTTGACAGTCACGGCGGTTGGGATTATAAAACAGTCAAACATCGTTTTGGAGATGGATTCTCCGATCCTGACACCGCGCTTTGATTTGTGATTGGGTGCGTCCCGCCGTGAGGCTGGGCGCTCTTTTTTTGTCCGCGCTCAGGATTCCAGCGCCTGTGCCAGTCTCTTTTCGAACTGCATCAGGTCCGGCTGCGGTTTGCGCACGATACAGTCGTCGCTCAACCCGAGCTGCCTCAGTTCATCGGGTACGCTGTAGTCGATGCTGCCGGTATGGATCAAAACCTTCAGCCGCGGCTGCAGCCCCAGGGCGTCGACGATCAGCCGGTTGCCGCTTTTGCCGGCC
>RFIO01000315.1 GCA_003695205.1 Deltaproteobacteria bacterium | reverse complement strand
CTCGTCGTCGGTCAGAAGGGACGGATCAAACGTGAACGTCTGCCCCATCTCCAGCGTCACGTCCTCCACCGTGAGCGACTCCAGCCAGTCGTACAGGACGACCTGGTAGGGATAGGTCTGGGGCAGGATGGCATCTTCGTTCCACAGGGGCACTCCCGCAATGAAGGCCGCTGCCATGTCCCGGTAATAATCCAGCGGGTGAGTTGCCTCGTAGGCGCCATAGATCACCACCTCGCTGATATGTCCGGTGAAATTATCCCCTCCGATTTGGATGTCATCCATGTTCCGCTCGACCACCAGATCGGTGTCATCCGCCGAGGTCATGCTCGACATGAGCGTGTTGCCCTGCCAGAACTCGGCCTCGTCACCCTGGTTGCGCATCACGATAGGCAAAAAGGCTCCGCTGTTGAAGGATGTACTCCCCAGTCCGGCCCTTGCGCTTCCGCCATTGATGTAGGTATGCACGGCACGGTAGGCAATGCCCTCGTGTGCCCTCCCACGAGGAGTAACAGAGATGATGGTCGGCTCGCCGTTGTAACCGACCTGCTCCACGAGTGCGGCGAGCATGTAATCGGTGCTGGACAGGGGACGCGTCACGTCAACGACGGACAGGTACCGGTTGACGCCGGCCGGATTGGTGGCTGCATCCTCAAACCGCAGGGCCGGATCGTCCGTCTCTGCACGCACAACGGCGCCGTCCTGCACGAGGATCGGCTGCGCATCCGGATTGCTCTGACGCACATGATAGCCGTTCGGCCCCTGGTCGTACCAGACGACCACATAGCCGTCGCCTGCTCCCACGAAGGCCGTGAGGGCCACCGTGTCGATGAATCCGGCGGAACCGAAGCCAATGTCCTGCTCCGCATTGTCACGGGACCGTCTCACCCGCAGGGCCGGCCCCTCATAGGTGCTGCTGAGCCTGCGGAGACTGTAGGCCGCATAGACGGCATCCCGATCTGCATCCAACAACCGGGTTTGCGCAGCGACCCCACCGGGCAGCACCCCCGCCACCAGCATCCACACCACACCTACAAGTATCGCCTTCACGACCATCTGCTGCATGTTCACGTTCCGCATTATCATTGATGGGTTCCGATCGACACGCCGGCCTTCATACGACCCGTTGCCACCGTAACGGCCGGCCTCGGCCCCGAGAACAAGGACCATACCGGCCAGCCAGAGAGACGACCGGCTCGCTCCCTCCACCGCCGTGTACCCGATACCCCGGAGGTCAGAGCAAGCCTTCATTTCGACACAATCAGGGCCTGAATCCCGGCCTGTACCGGGCTACCTCACACGCGCCCGGCACCTTTTTTCCCTGACGAAGGCGTACGATACGAAATGCGCGCGAAACGTTTGGTAATCCTCGCATGAAGCCAGATCCAATTACAGCATTCTCTTCAGGACCTGTTCAACGAGCACGTCCTTCTTCACCTATTGCAACACCTGCTGCCCGTAGTCCGGCCGACCCTGCGCCTTGCCGACCAGCTGCGCCAGGTCGCTGCGCATCTTCTCCGTCCCAGCGCTGATGAGCGAAGCCGCCGTGCGCACCCGCACCCCGCCAGCCCAGTCCGCCGGCGGCGGCACGGTCTCCAGCCGCGTCT
>RFIO01000314.1 GCA_003695205.1 Deltaproteobacteria bacterium | reverse complement strand
TCAGGTTGGCGCTTTCACCGAAGACCGGAAAGTTGGGGGGCCAGGTGGTGACCATCTTCCAGTTGTAGGTCTTTTTGGCGTGGACCGCCGGAGCACCGGTTACCACGGCGGCGCCGGCCGCGGCCGAAGCCAGGGCGGTCTTCTTGAGGAAATCACGACGGCTGTTGTCAGGCATCTTTCTCTTCCTCCTTTGCATCGGCTGGGGTGAATTGGCTTTGGTACAATCAAACACTTTTTGACGATAACGAAACCAGCCTGTCTCGTCAACACATGAAATATAATTTATAATTCAGTCAAACCACGGGGGATATCCGATGAATTCTGCCGCCATTGATCACCTGGTCATCGCCGCAGCCGATCTCGAAACCGGCAGGGACTGGCTGAACCGTCATCTCGGAGTCGAACCGCAACCGGGCGGTCAGCACCTGACCATGGGAACTCACAATGTCCTGTTGGGGCTTGGACCGGGTTGCTATCTGGAAGTCATCGCCATTGACCCGGGCCTGCCGGCGCCGGATCGGCCACGCTGGTTCGGCCTCGACCGACCCGACGTCAGGCGCAGGCTGCGGCAGGGACCCTGCCTGCTGCACTGGGTGGCGCGGGTGGATGAGGATATGATCGGACAGAAAGGGATTGAAGAGAGATTCGGACGTCCCACCCCCATGGCCCGGGGGGAATTGCGTTGGCAGCTGACCATCCCCGATGACGGGGCCCTGCCGCTGCACGCGGCCGGACCGTCCCTGATTCACTGGCACGGCCGCCATCCAACGGATGTCCTGCCGGAGAGCGGCTGCCGGCTGAAGCGACTGACCGTTACATCCACGGATGTGAATGACCTCCGGTCAGCGCTGGGCCCCTGGGATTGGCCCGACATCCTGACTTTCGCACGAGGCAATCGTGTCGGTTTGCGCGCTGAAATCCAAACCCCGCAAGGAGTGATCAGCCTGAGCTGACCGCCTGCCGGTCCGCGCCCGCGCTCTGACGCCAGGCCTGAACGAAGTCGTCCGTTCCCATCGGCTTGCCGAACAGGTAGCCCTGTATCTGTTCACACCCCTGTTCCCTGAGAAAATCGAGCTGCGGCTGGGTTTCAACCCCTTCGGCGATGACCTCCAGCCCGAGGCTGTGCGCCATGGCAACAATCGCCGCGACGATGGCGGCACTGTCCGCGTCCGTTTCAATGTCCTTGACGAAGGAACGGTCGATTTTCACCCGGTTGATGGGGAAGTGCTTCAGGTAGCTGAGGGAGGAATAACCGGTGCCAAAATCGTCGATGGCAAGGTGAGCGCCGAGGGACTTGAGCTGGACCAGCAGTTCAACCACCGAGCCTCCCTGCTCCATCAGCATGCTTTCGGTCAGTTCCAGTTCAACCTGTCCGGGATCGATGCCTGTGCGCTCAAGGATGCCCGCCACCGTCTCCACCAGTCCGGGCGCCCGAAACTGGCCGCCGGAGAGATTGATGCCGACCCGCATGGGCGGCAGACCCAGCTGCTGCCAGGCGGCGGCCTGGCGGCACGCCTCTTCGAGAACCCAGGTCCCGACCTCGACGATCAGCCCGCTCTGCTCGGCCACCGGAATGAACTTCATCGGCGGCACCAGCCCCAGGTAGGGATGCTGCCAGCGACAAAGGGCCTCCATGCCGACCCAGCGCCCATCGGCGGCCAGCACCTGCGGCTGGTACTGCAAAAAGAGTTCGCCGTTCTCCAACGCGTGGCGCAGACCGGTTTCCAGCACCAGGCGTTCCACCGCACCGGCATTGTGCTCCAGGCAGAAGCGGCGGCAGGTGTTGCGCCCGGCCTCCTTGGCCTGGTACATGGCGAACTCGGCGTTCTTAAGCAGCGCCTCTCCCTCCTGGCCATCGTCCGGGAAACAGGCAAGGCCGATACTGACCGTGCTGTAGACTTCCTGCCCCTCGATATCGAAGGGCTCGGCCAGCCGTTTAAGGCAGCGATCCGCGACCGCCTCTGCTTCATCGTCATCTTTGAGCTCCGGCAGGATCACCACGAACTCATCGCCGCCGACCCGGGCGATAACATCGACCCGGCGCAGACATTCGACCAGACGCTGGCTGATGCCGAGCAGCAGACGGTCGCCGACGGCATGGCCGAGGGTATCGTTGATCCCCTTGAAGCGGTCGAGATCGAGAAACATCACCGCCACCCGGCCGCGACCGGTACCGGCCCGTTCGATGGCCGCATCAAGTCGCTGCATGAACAGTACCCGGTTGGGCAGGCCGGTCAGGGGATCGTAGTTGGCGAGATTGCGGATCTGCTCGCGCGACCGGTGGCACTCGGTGACATCGCGCAGACAGTAGAGAACGGTCTTGCCCGGGCCGACAGGCCGGGCGATGGCCTCGATAATCAGTTCGCCGCCTTCCGGGCCGGTGTGAAAGTGCTCCGCTCTTTCCTGCCGCCCGCTTTCGACCGCCTGCTGCACGGCGCAGTGCTGATTTGGGCAGGGCTTGTCGCTGCCGTGAGTGATCTCGAAACAATGCCGTCCCACCGGATTACCGGCATCGGCGAACTGGTCCAGGAAGGCCTGGTTGGCATCGAGAATGACCAGACTCTCCCTGTCGATCAGGCAGGCGGGATCGGGGATGGCATTGAACAGCTGGGCTGAAGGATCGGGCCGCGAGACAGCCGGGGCAAAAATCAGCAGGCCGGCACCCTGTTCCGGCGCCGCAACCGGGACCCCGAGAACCTGGAATCGGCCTTCGGCAGTGACGACTTCGGCGGGAGCGGAACCAAGGTCGTCCGCCGATGCCAACAGCGGACCAAGCCACTCGAGCCGCTCCACCAGGTCTTCAGGCTCGCCCGCCACGGCAAAGGCACGCCGGAAAGCCTCGTTAAGCGCCAGCACATGGCCGCCGTCACCCAACAGCAACACCGGATGTGAAAATGCCCGGACACGGGCGTCGAAATCACCAGTCAGCATAAAGGCACCCTCGGTCACAAGAAGTCCGGACGGGAACCACCCCTCCAGACTTCTCATCGGCCGAAAGGTGCCGATGGTTAAGCTTCACCTGGATCACCGGCGAACAATCGGGTGCGCCTCGGATTTTTGCGAACCACATTCAGGCCAGGCCCTTGCACTCTTCATCCGGCAAAAACCCGCTGCTTCAGGCTTCAGTCTCCCAGAAGGGACTGGATGCCGGAGAAAAAGGAGCGGGCCTTCTCCTCCTGGCGCTGCTCGCGCTCCTCCGGGCTGGCGGCCCGTTCGAACAGAGTCTCGGGAATCTCGGCCAGGAACCGGCTCGGCTCGCGCTCCTCGAGGCGGCCACGCTTGCGCCGCCGAAGCGCCCGGCTCATTACCAGGTGCTGGCGCGCCCGGGTGATGCCGACATAACAGAGGCGCCGCTCTTCTTCGAGGTGCGGATCGTAGCCGGTCTCCCCCGCCGTCCCGTCGCTCGATTTGCGGTGCGGCAGAAATCCCTCTTCCATGCCGACCAGGAAGACAACCGGAAACTCAAGCCCCTTGCTGGCGTGCAGGCTCATCAGGGTCACGGCGTCGGTCTCTTCCTCCTCCTCGTCGCGGTCATCGTCGAGCAGTGAGACCTTCTCGACGAATCCGGCCAGGGTCGGATTGTTTTCCCGCGCCTGGTAGGAAGCGATCGCATTGAGGACATCCTGCAGAAACTCGCAACGCCTGTCCCCCTGCTCGCGGCTGGCGGCGCCCCGGCGGATCTCTGCCTCCAGGCCGATCTCGCCGAACAGGGCCTCGGCGAGGGCGCGCAGATCCTTTTCCTGCTCGAACCTGTAGCGCCAGGTGTCGACCAGGCGCACGAACAGGCCGATTTCGGCGCGTACCTGGTCGCTCAGCCCGGCCTCAGAGGTTCGCCGCAGCCCCTCCCACAGACTGATTTCAGCCCGATTGCAATAGTCGATCAGCTTCTCGATACTGCCGGCGCCGATGCCGCGCCGGGGGTAGTTGATGACCCGCAGCAGGCTGACTTCGTCGTAGGGGTTGCACAGCAGCTTCAGATAGGCGAGCGCGTCCTTGACCTCCTTGCGGTCGAAGAACTGCTGTCCGCCGACAAGGCGATAGGGGATATTCAGAAAACGCAGCTGCTCCTCGAAGGGGCGTGACTGGACATTGGTGCGGTAGAGGATGGCGACATCCTTCCAGCGCCGGCCGCTTTGCCGTTCACCATAGATGCGCCCGGCCACCATGCGCGCCTCCTCCTCGTCGTCGGGCGCGACCAACAGTTCGAGCGGCTCCCCCGTACCGCCCGAGGTCCACAGAGCCTTCTCCTTGCGCTTGCTGTTGCGCCGGATGACGGCGTTGGCCGCCTCGAGGATGGTGGCGGTCGAACGGTAATTCTGCTCCAGGCGGATGGTGGTGGTGCCGGGGAAATCCTGTTCGAATTCAAGAATGTTCCCCAGGTTGGCACCGCGCCAGCCGTAGATCGACTGGTCATCATCTCCGACCACGCACAGGTTGCCGTGACAGGCCAAATGGCGCAACAGCCGGTACTGGGCCAAGTTGGTATCCTGATATTCGTCCACCAGGATATGGCTGAATTTCCGCTGCCAGGCTTCCAGAATGTCCGGATGCTCCTCGAACAGCACCCAGGACAGCAGCAGCAGATCATCGAAGTCGACGGCGTTGCTCGTCTTCAGGCCGCGCTGGTAATCGGGATAGACCGCCAGACCGACCTGCTGAAGCGGGTCGTTGGGTGCCGGCGTCATCTCGCCGGGACGAACCAGACGGTTCTTGCAGTCGGAGATGAACCAGAGAATCTGTTCGGGCTTGAGTCCGAAACCGTCATAATCGCCCCGGGCCATGATGTCGCGCACCAGGCGCAGCTGGTCGGCGGCGTCGAAAATGGTGAAGTTGCGCCGGTAGCCCAGTCGGGTGATATCGCTGCGCAGGATGTTGGCGCACAGGGCGTGAAAGGTCGAGATGGTCATGCGCCGGGCGGCGGAGGCGCCAACCAGGTCGGCGACACGCTCCTTCATCTCGCGCGCGGCCTTGTTGGTAAATGTGACCGCCAGGATCTGTTCCGGAGCAACATCCCGATGGCGCACCAGGTGGGCGATGCGGACGGTGATCACCCGGGTCTTGCCGGACCCGGCGCCGGCCAGCAGCAGCAGGGGCCCGTCCCCATACTCGACTGCCTGTCGCTGCTGCGGGTTGAGTGTCGCGGTATCGAAATCAGCCATGGGGCATGCACGTATTGAGACGGAATACAGCAAGGTCGTTCGAGGGGGCCGAACCATAGCACAGCCCCCCGCACAGGGACAAGAGTGCCGATGAGCCCTTGACCTCGCCCCCGCGTTGGGCCAGAATGCGCGCCCATGAAGAGCCGCATTATCATCCTCGCAATCGCACTCGCCTGGGCCGGCCTGCTCCTCCTTTCCTGGGGCAACGGCTGAGCCGGAACACTCCCCCGGCATCGTATACGCACCCGTCCCACCGATTCCCGCCAATTTTCATTTGACAGTCGACCTGCGCCTGCCGTATAGAATTCAAACCCTGTTTGATTAAAGCAAACGCTCTGTTGACACCGGCAAAATTCGGCTGCAATACCTTAAGTTTACAGGGCGATTTTCCCCGATTGACTTTTCTTTGCCGCAACAGCGGTTAAGATGTTCGATGGGTCTTACATCCGACAATCCTGACCCGGCGCTTCGACTGGAGCGCCTCAACGACTGAACAAGGGAGGAAAATCGATGAAACTGATGAAACTGGTTGCTCTGACCGCGGGTTTCTGCCTGCTCCTGACCGGTGTTGCCTTCGCCGGCAAGGATCTCGACGCAGTCAAGAAAAAGGGCTACATCCAGGTTGGTGTCAACGGCGACCTGTTCGGCTTCGGCATGCCGGACGAAAAGGGCGTCTGGCGCGGTCTTGACGTCGACACCGCCCGGGCCGTCGCCGTCGCCATCTTCGGCGACGCCAGCAAGGTCAAATTCACCCCCCTGACCGCCCAGCAGCGTTTCACCGCCCTGCAGTCGGGCGAAATCGACCTGCTGACCCGTAACGCCACCCGCACCC
>RFIO01000313.1 GCA_003695205.1 Deltaproteobacteria bacterium | reverse complement strand
CTGCGACGCCGAACGCTACCCGGCGGTGGCTCGCTGCGCCATTGTTCTGGTGCGGCGCGGCAACCGGGTGCTGCTGACCCGCAAGAGCAATTGGCCGGCCGGGCGCTACAGCCTGGTGGCCGGTTTTGTCGACCCCGGTGAATGCCTGGAAGAGACGGTCGTACGCGAGGTGCGCGAAGAAACCGGAGTCGAGGTCGACGGCATCCGCTACATCGGCAGTCAGTCCTGGCCCTTTCCGAGCCAGCTGATGGTCGGCTTTGTCGCTGAAGCCATGACCGAGGACATCACGGTCGATACCACCGAACTCGAGGATGCCCGCTGGTTTCGCGTCGATGACCTGCCCGATCTGCCGCCGAAGCGCTCCATCGCCAGGTATATTCTGGATCATTGTCTTGACGAGTGACGAGTGACGAGTGACGAGTGACGAGGGACGAGGTAAAAAAATCCCCCGATTGGGGAGAATCGGGGGGTCGCATGGATATCTCTTTCTTGGGGAAACAGCCAACTCTGGAGGAGGTTTCACGGCTGAAAAAGAGATACCGCGAAAAGATGTCGTGAGCGGAGATAAAATTATCCCCGTTTTTATTTTCGCTAAAAAACTTCAGCAAAAATAACGGCAGTGATGGCAGTGGTCAAGGAAAAAATGGTCAGGGGACCAGACAGGGAATTCGAGCGCGTCTGTCTGCAGGTCGACCGGCGCTGGATTGCCGATATCCGTTTTCAGCTTGAGGCTTGGGAGGGGGTCGGTTTTGTGCGCACTCTGGACAAGACAGTGGCGGTGCTGGAGTACCGCTATCCGCCCAGTCAGCGGCAGTTGGCGCGCAGGCTTCTGTCCTGGTTTGCCGAGGCGTATGGCGTCCGGCCGACCGGGGAGCCGGCCGGGGTTGAACCGATCTGATATCTCAGGCGGTGGTCACTTCAAACGCGGGCGGGTCGAGGATGGCGCGCTTGACGGCGCACTGGTCGGTTGCCTTGATGATGGCGGCGCGGTACTTGTCCGGAAAGCCCTCCGGCAGGTGAATGGTGATGGCGACCCTGGCGAGCCGATGCTTTTCCGCGTCGCGCTCCGTCGTCAGGGTCAGACGCAGGCCGGTAGTGTCGATATCGCGTTGCTGACAGAAGCGCAGAGCGAAAAAGCCGGCGCAGTTGCCCAGGCTGGCGAGAAAGAGATCGAAAGGGGATGGCGCCTGGTTTCGGCCGCCGTTGCTCTCCGGCTGGTCCGAGAGAATGCTGAATCCCTTGTAGTCGGCCTGGACGGCGACGCCGCCCGGAAAACTGATGGTCATGTCCATGAGATTGTCCCTCCGGCTGGGTTTTCCTGATGTGCCTGCTGTTGTCTGCTTTCCTGCCGGGTGCTAGTATCCGGCAGGTATTCGCTGTTTTTTAACATGAAATCGTCATATCCGAAATGCTGAATCGCCTTATCGATCTGCTCGCCTCCGTGCGCCTGACCCTGATCCTGCTCTTCGGCCTCGCCCTGGTGTCGATCTTCGGTACCCTTCGGCCGTCGCGCGACGCCGAGCTGGAGGTGCTGCGTTACGAGCTCTTCTACCAGTCGCCCGGATTCCGCCTGCTGCTGGCTCTTCTGGCGGTCAATCTGCTGGTCTGCAGCCTGCGGTTGCTCAGACGCCGTCTGGGCGAGACGGACAGGCTGCTCGCGTCGGAGGTTGCCGGTGCCGGTGCCGAACTGGGGGCGGCGAATGAAGCTGCCGTGCTGACCCGGCTTCGCGACCTCGGATTCCGCCCGCGCCAGCAGGGGGAGCGGATGGTTTTCTGGCGCCGTCGCTGGGCCCGGTTTGCCGCCCTGGTGATGCATGGCGCCCTGCTGCTGATCATGGCAGGAGCCCTGGCCTCACACTTCGGGTTCGTCGCCACCGTCAATGTCTACGAGGGGGATCACACGACCGTCGCCTTCGACTGGGACCGGAAGGCCGACCGGGATCTCGGTTTCACCCTGCAGGTCGACCGGGCGCAACTGATCTTCTATCCGATCGATCTCAAGGTCGGGGCCATCGATCCGGCCACTGGCGGAGTCGTAAAGGAATGGCAGGTGAGCGTGGGGGACGTCTTTGACCTGGAACGCGGCGGTTATTCGGTCCGGGTCGACGCCTTCGACCCTCTCGACAAGGTGCTGAGCCTGACCCTGTTGCGCGCCGGCCGCGAGCAGAGGAAGCTCTCCAGTCGCGCCGGTGTGAAGGACCTGAGCGGGCTGGTCGAGGGGGTGGTCCTCTACCCGCTCGCCTTTCGCGACCCGGTGTTGAAGCAGTATCGCAGCGAGGTGCGCCTGCTGGAACAGGGGGAAGTGGTGCGGCAGGGTGTCATCGAGGTCAACCGACCGCTGGTGCACCGGGGTGTGGCCATCTATCAGACCGCCTGGAACCGGGATGACCGGGGCCGCCCCTACGTCGGTTTCCAGCTTTCCCGCGACCCGGGTGAGCCGCTGGTCTGGGGCGGTTGCGTCCTGTTCATG
>RFIO01000312.1 GCA_003695205.1 Deltaproteobacteria bacterium | reverse complement strand
TCCCCGGCCGCGAAATCCGGGGGCGACGCAGGTATAGCCGCGTTCAAAAAAGCCATGGAGGTTCAGGCCCGTACGCCGGCACAGATCTTCGAGGTAGGCTGGACGCGGCACCTTCAGGCATGACAGCCCGGCGATGCTGTCGCCGGCTCTGGCTACGGCGATGAGGCAGGCCCGTTCCAGGTTGGCGCGCACCCGGGCGGGGGGAACCCGGCCATGGTTTCGGACAAAGGCCGCCAGATCATCCAGGTCGCCGCCGGCGAGATCCGCCGGCTTGACCAGCTCGATGCGGATTTCAGTTGTCATCGTCCTGCTCCCGTTGGCTCAACACCTGGTCGAGCAGACCGCTCTGCACCCGGGTCAGGGCCTCGCAACAGCGCAGGATGATGTCCGGGTACTCGCGCACGCAGGCCTGGAACTCCTCCGGCGGGATGCGTAACAGGTGGCAGTCGCTCAGGGCTATCGCTTCCAGTTTGTCGATGGGCAGGTCGAACAGGGCGCCGAGGCCGAAATATTCGCCAGCGCCCCGTCGCAGCAATGGCGCGCTCTGGCGCACCACCTGCAGTTCCCCAGAGGCGACGAGGAACAGGCCGCGGTTGTCCGGGCTGAAGATGTTGAGCCTTGAGCCGCTGGCCAATCGTCGTTCCTGTCCAAGCATGGCCAGTGCCGTCAGAGGGCGGCTGCCAAGATCTGCAAACAGTTCGATGCGCCGCAGCAGGCGTACCCTTTCGAACAGGCTGCATTCATCTTCGTCGTGGCAGAAGGCTCCCTGAAGGTTCTGGTCTTCATCGGTCTGGACGGCGTGATGACGATTCTGCAGCTGTTTGAGGACGTCGGCAACTACCTTGGCGAGACCGCGGGCGACGTTCAGGCCGAGGTCGGGCTGCTCGCGTACCATGTTGATGAAGGTCTCCCGGTCGATACGCAGCAGAATGGTCCGGGTTGCGGCATAGGCTGCCATGGATGATTTCGGTGCCATGCCGAACAGCGCGGCGGCGCCCAACCAGTCACCATCCTCGATCTGGTGCAGGTCTTCCACCGGCCGCCCTTCAGTATCCAGACGACGAAAGACCACATTGCCCGAGACGATGAGCATCAGGCTGTCGAGCGGACGGTCGGGGCCGGCGATCTGGTCGCCGTCCTCAATCCCCTGAACCGTCGACTGCCAGGCGGCGCTGGCCAGTTGGGTGGTATCGAGCTCTGAAAAGAGGTCGACCCGGCGAATGTTCTCGACCCGGTCGATCAGGCAACTCAGGTCCTCCTCGTGGGCGCCCTCGTTCGAAAGAATGGCGTGCCGGGCTGTGTGGGCGATCGCGGGGTGCGCGTGCCGGGTCATCTTTTCGATCACAGGCAGAAACTGCGCGACCTTGTAGGCCGAGGCCAGAGCTTCCAGCATCAGGACACGCGTCACCCAGTTGTCGTCATCGAGCATGCGCAGAAACTCGACCCGTTCGCTGCCTGAGTCCAGGCGGAAATCTCTTTTGGCGATACGCGTCAGAACACTGTCATCGCGGTTTTCCAGGAGTGCCATCAACGGACGGCCCAGACGGCGGTCAAGCAGGCTCTCCAGCGCCTCGAGGCTGTCCTGGCGGCGGCGTTGGTCTCCGGAGTTGAGCCCACGCCAGGCGGCCTCCATCTCGCCTCCTGGCTGGCGAGCCGCCAGGATACGTACCGCCAGATCTGTCTGCTTGCGGCTGGTTTCGGCAAGATGCTCCCGGAGAAGACGGGTCGCGGCATTGTCGGGCAGGGTCGCGAC
>RFIO01000311.1 GCA_003695205.1 Deltaproteobacteria bacterium | reverse complement strand
ACCCTCGTTCGCAGTCCGCCATCACCTGCCGCTTTGTCGAGCCGCCCCAAATCACGGGGCACAGTGTCGACCGCTACCGGGTCGGTCTCAAGCTGGAGGTCTTGCCATGAGCCGCACAGTCAGCTCCGCCGCCTTGAACGGCATGCTGAACCAAACGACGGACGAAGCCTTTCTGCTCAAGCTCAAGATCAGTCATCCCGACTTTTCGCAGACCTTCTACTTCATCAATGACCAGGTCAATCACACCGACCAGGCCGGGCAGGAGTGGATCGGTTACCCCTTTGCCGTCACCCTGCCGGATGACACCTCGACCGAGGTGGCCGAGGTGACCCTCACCATCGACAATGTCGACCGGCAGATTATTCAGGAAATCCGGGCCATCGCCGGCGAGCCGACGGTAGAGCTGTGGGTGGTTTTGGGCAGCGATATCGACGATGTTGTGGCCGGGCCCTTCACGTTCTCCCTTTATGGTGTGACCTGGGACGCCCTGACCATTTCGGGGCGGCTGGGCTTTGAGCCGATCCTCAACCTTCCTTGGCCGGCCGACCGGTTCACCCCGGCGACCTGCCCGGGCCTGTTCTGGCAATGACCATGGCTGCGTGGTGGTCTGACTATGTCGGTATCCCGTTTGCCGAGCACGGCCGCAACCGGAGCGGTTGTGACTGCTGGGGCCTGGTGCGCTTGGTGCTGGCCGAGCGTTTTGGCATCAACCTGCCAAGCCTGGCCGACGGGTATGACAGCACCGAGCAGCGCACGATTTTGCAGCGCCTGATCGAAGGAAAGGCGCCCGTGCTGGGTTTTGCCCAGGTCGATCTGGACCAGGCCCAGCCGGGAGATGTGCTGGTCATCCGCCAACTGGGCGCGGCCTGTCATGTCGGCATCATGGTAACAAACTCGCTGCTTTTGCACACCGAAGAAGGAAAAGGCGCCGTGATCGAAGATATCCACCGCCGGCATCTGGCCCCGCGCATTGCGCACGCCTGGAGGTATCATGTCTGATT
>RFIO01000310.1 GCA_003695205.1 Deltaproteobacteria bacterium | reverse complement strand
GTCTGCTTCCGCAGGCTTCCTGCCGGGCCAGACCCAACGACATTGTGTTTTCGACCGTTTTGCATAGGCTTGGAGGAACAGAACTCAGGGGGGGGATTCATGGCCAACAGGTTGACCATAACCGTGTTCGACAAGGGCGGCACGGACCTGAGGGATTTCCTTCAATCACTGTCTCAGGGGCTTTTCTCGGCGGACGCTTCCCCGCTGGATCTCTTGGGCGCCGAGGGCACGGCTTCGTTCACCACGAATGCGGGCACGGTGCAATTCTCCATCGACTACGTCACCAGTGGCGGTGAGGTCCACGCGACCGGCATCAGTGTCACTCAGAATGGCGGGAAGGAATGGACGGCAAGCTTCTTTGATCCGGAACCCCTTGGGTTTTCGGTGTGGGCCGACATGGTGCCGCTGAACCTTGCCGACGGGCTTCTGGGCGACAGCCGCTTCGAAATCGAGGGCCGCAAGGGTGCCGAAACGGTGGCGGGCACCGAATTCAGGGATCGCATGATCCTCAAGGGCGGGAACGACCGGGCTTCCGGCGAGGGCGGCAACGACACTATCACGGGCGGAAAAGGGAAGGACCTGCTGCTCGGCCACGACGGGAACGACCTGCTCACCGGCGGCAAGGGCCATGACATGCTGATCGCCGGGCTGGGCAATGACACGCTGGCCGGCGGAGCGGGCAATGATGTGCTGGTCTTCGGGGCCGGACAGCAGGTGGCCAAGGGCGGCATCGGCAGCGACATCTTGATCTTCGACTCCTTTGCTTCTAACGCCGGTGGAAGCCCCAATGTCTCGACCGTCGTGAAGACCCTCGATCCCAGCGATGTTCTGGTCTTCGTCGATTTCAGGAACCCGCTGCCGGTGGACTTCGAGGGCACGACACTCGCCGATGTCGAGAACGGCACCGTCGATGACTTCGCGTGGTTGCAAACCAACCGTGGTGTCGAGTTGCGGGTGGGCAAGGCCGAGGTGTTCCTGAAGGGTGTGACAGCGGGCGAGATCGACCTCGATCTGCTGTTGTTCACCGAGAGGTCGGCGGCTGAGGCGGTATCCCTGTTCGATAGCGGCTCACAGGGGCAACAGCTTCTCGGCAGCGGCCTGACCGGCGACGGCTTCGTCGCATCTGGCAACGCGGGCACAACCTTCACGGCCGTCGGCAATGGGAGCACCACCTTCAACACCTACGGCGGCGACATACTGGAATTTTCCTCCACCGCCGGTGGCTCTCCCAACATCTGAAGCGTGGTCGCATGCCATGTGCGGCCAAGCCATGTGGCCACCTTGCAAAGGGCGGGGCGCCATGACCGATCCGAAGACGCTTTTGTGTTTCGAAAGGCAACCATCAAGCGCGCCGCCTGAGAGGGCTCGCCGACCATGACTTCATCAAAATCAGGCGAATTTGGCTGGTTTCGGTCGATGTGAGTGCTGGCGTATTCGGTGTTTCATTGCCGAGCACCGCACCGCGATATTTCCCGGTCATGGAAATATCTGGTCGGAGTGAGAGGATTCGAACCTCCGGCCCCTGCCTCCCGAAGACAGTGCTCTACCAGGCTGAGCTACACTCCGACCGTGG
>RFIO01000309.1 GCA_003695205.1 Deltaproteobacteria bacterium | reverse complement strand
GGATACGGGCGTCGAATTCCTTTTCAAGCCTGCGGATGATCTTGTCATGGGCCCTGGTGATCTGCTCATCGGTGAGAGTCTGGTCGAAGGAACGGTACCTGACCCTGAAGGCCAGGCTCTTTTTGCCCTCCGGCACGCCCTTGCCACGATAAAGATCGAAAAGGACCACATCCTCGGCAAATTTCGGGCTGGCCTGCCGAACAATCTCCAGCACCTGTTCTGCGCCAAGGTCGTCATCGACCAGGATGGCACTGTCCCTGAAAGTATCGGGGAACCGGGAGAGTTTGCTGAACCTGATCCCGGGCCGCGGCATGGCACCCAGCTGCTCAATGTCGATTTCCGCTACATAAACCGTCTGCTCCAGATCGAGTCGCGACTGGATTTCAGGATGCAATTCCCCCGCAACTCCAACCTGCACCTTTCCGACCAGGAGCCGGGCCGATTTGCCCGGGTGCAGCCAGGGCTCGCCGGCATCAGCCTGCCAACTGACACCTTCGATGCCGAGATGGCCGAACAGCAGTTCGCAAGCGCCCTTGAGATCGAAAAAGTCAACAGCCTGCTCCTCGCTGGCCCAACCGAGGGGAGAACGCCGTCCGCTCAGGGCGAGGGACAGCCTCCAGGGTTCCTGATGCTCCCCTTCCCCGTCCCGGGCAGGCATAAAAACAGGACGCAATTCAAACAGACGCAGGTCATGGCTGCGGTAGGCCAGGTTACCCGCCACCGTCTGCAGCATGCTGGGCACCAGGGTCGTCCTCATAACCGACTGTTCTTCAGTCAGCGGGTTGAGCAAACGAATCACCTGCCGGCGCGGATCCCCTGCCGAAAGGCCGAGCTGATCCCAGGCCTGGGGGGAAATAAAGCTGTAGCTGACGATCTCATTGAATCCCTGACCAACCATACAGTCCCGGGCCCGGTCGACAAACCTTTTGTGTTCCCTGGCCTCGTTGTCAATCAGCCGACTGACAGGCATGGCCACCGGAATCGTGTCGTAGCCGGCCAGCCTGGCAACCTCTTCAATCAGGTCGATCTCCCGTTCAAGGTCGGGTCGGAAGCTGGGCACACCGCAGGAGAGCCGGTCGTCTGCGACGGTGTCACAGGTAATCCCGATCGACTCCAGGTGCTGTCGGGCCTTATCGGTATTAAGGTCAAGTCCGAGCACCTCGTTGCAGCGTTGCATGCGCAGTTCGATTCGTGCCGGCTCGAAAGGACTCGGATAGGCATCGATGGCCCCTTCGGCCACCTCGCCGCCGGCCAGTTCAGCAACCAGCATGGCGGCGCGGTCCAGGGCAAAGGGGACCATGTTGATGTCGGTGCCGCGCTCGAACCTGTGAGACGATTCCGAATGAATCCCCAGCCTTTTGGCGGTCCGACGTACCGTGGTCGGCTTGAAGTAGGCACTTTCCAGCAGGATGTTGCAGGTTTTGTCGCCGATTTCGGAATTCTCGCCGCCCATGATGCCGGCCAGGGCAACAGGACCCTCACCGTCGCAGATTACAAGATCAGTCGCCTTGAGTTCCCGCTCCTGCCCGTCAAGGGTGGTGAACCGGCTGTTTTCCCCGGCCAGGCGCACGACGATACGCCCCTGCCGAAGCAGGTCGAAATCGAAGGCGTGCATGGGCTGCCCGAGTTCGAGCATGATCAGGTTGGTAATGTCGACGACATTGTTGACCGAACGCTGGCCGACCGATTCGAGCTTTCGCACCAGCCATGCCGGCGAGGGGCCGATACGGACCCCTTTGACCACCCTGGCCATGTAACGGGGGCAATGCTCAGGCTCTTCAATACTGACCGAAGTCACCCCGGTAGCTGCAGGACCGGTCTCGCTGACCCGCACCTCGGGCTTTTTCAGGGGGACTCCGTAGAGGGCCGCCACCTCGCGGGCGACCCCGTAGACACTCAAGCAGTCCGGACGGTTTGGTGTCAGCCCGATTTCAATCCGGGTATCCTTGAGTCCAAGTGCTTCGAAGACCGGTTGGCCAAGATCGAGACCCTCGGGGAGAATCATGATGCCGGCACTTTCCTCGGACAAGCCGAGCTCCTTCTCGGAGCAGAGCATGCCCATGGAAACCTGGCCCCTGATTTTGGACTTTTTGATCTTGAAATCGCCGGGCAGGACGGAACCAACCTGGGCAAGAGCGACCAGGTCTCCCGTTTTGTGGTTTGTGGCCCCGCAGACAATCTGCAGCTGCTCGCTGCCGGTATCGACCTGGCAAACGGTAAGGCGGTCGGCCTCGGGATGCTTCTCGACACTGAGCAACCGAGCAACAACGACGCTGTCGAGGTCGGCGCCTATATGCTCGATGGCCTCGACCTCAAGTCCGGCCATGGTCAGGCGATGCGCCAGGTCCTCCACATCAGCGTTAAAGTCAACGAATTCCCTGAGCCAGTTGACGGTGACAATCATAACTTAATTCTTTCCCTTAAATGACAAAGCTCAACTATGCGAACTGCCTCAAAAATCTGACGTCGTTTTCAAAAAAGAGGCGCAGGTCGTCAACACCGTACTTCAACATGGCCATGCGCTCGAGACCCATGCCGAACGCAAAGCCGGAATATTTTTCCGGGTCATATTTGACCGACCGGAACACCTCGGGATCGATCATGCCGCATCCGAGAATCTCCAGCCAGCCGGTCTGGCTGCAGACCCGGCAGCCGGCGCCCCGGCAGATTACACACTCGACATCGACTTCGGCTGATGGCTCGGTAAAGGGAAAGAACGAGGGACGAAACCGTACCTTGAGCCCATCCCCGAAGAACCGGCTGATAAAGTTTGTCAGAACCCCCTTGAGATCGCCGAAGGTCACATGCTCGTCGACCAGGAAGCCTTCGACCTGGTGAAACATGGGACTGTGGGTCAGATCGGAATCGCGCCGATAGACCGTGCCGGGAGCGATGACACGAACAGGCGGCTCGCAGGCGAGCATGGTACGAATCTGCACAGGCGATGTATGAGTACGCAGGACCTGGTCGTTGTCGATATAGAAGGTATCCTGCATATCCCTGGCAGGGTGATCTTTGGGAATGTTGAGCGCTTCGAAATTGTAGAAATCATGTTCAATTTCAGGCCCTTCGGCAATACCGAAGCCAAGGGAGCCGAAAATCTCGGCAACTTCCTCGGTCACCAGGGTTATCGGGTGCTTGCTGCCGCGCCAGCCCGAACGCCCGGGCAGGGAGACATCGATGCGCTCGGACTCGAGCCTTGCGGCAATAGCCTCGCGCCGCAGAATGGCGGCGCGCTGATCAATAGCCGCTTCAAGCTCCTGCTTGACCCTGTTGGCCAGAGCGCCGATAACGGGGCGTTCTTCAGGGGACAGCCCCCCCATCCCCTTCATGATGGCGGTCAGGTCGCCCTTTTTGCCCAACAGGCCAACCCTGACCTGCTGCAACGCCGCCTCGTCCGAGGCGGCGTTGACCTCCTCACGACCTCGGGCCAGAAGCTGTTCGAGTTTTTCCTTCATCACATTCAACCCCTGTCAGGTAGCCGCCGGGCGTGTTGTGTCCGGTGGCTCTAGATTTGTTTCGGGCATAAAAAAAGGGATGAGGCACAGCCTCATCCCTTTTCGCCTCACTGAAGCTGCGTTCGGGCCTGCTCCACCACCGAGGCGAACCCGGCGGGATCCGTTACCGCCAGTTCGGCCAGGATTTTCCTGTCGAGCTGAATCTCGGCCTTTTTCAAGCCATGAACCAGGCGGCTGTAGGTCAGGCCGTTCTCCCGGGCGGCGGCGTTGATCCGGGCGATCCAGAGGGCCCGGAAATCACGCTTGCGCACTTTGCGGTCGCGATAGGCATAGTTGAGGGCCCTGTCTACCGCCTCGGTCGCGCTGCGGAACAATTTGCTGCGCGCGCCCCGATAGCCTTTGGCCAGTTTCAGTACACGATTGCGTCTGCGTCTCGCTTTGAATCCTCTTTTGACTCTCGGCATTGCTGCACTCCTTTAAAAAAATTGATCGTGGCGACGCCACGATCGGGGCAGGATCTGAAGGAGGAGACTATTTTCCCCTCAGTTCTCTGCCTGAAGTCGTTACACGTAGGGAATCAGGCGCGCAATATTGCGGGCGTCGGCAGGCGACACGATGGTCGACTGACGCAGCTCACGCTTGCGCTTGGTGGTCTTCTTGGTCAGGATATGGCTTTTATAGGCCTTGTTCCTGCGAATCTTGCCGCTACCGGTCTTGCTGAAACGCTTGGCGGCACCCCGATTGGTCTTCAGTTTCGGCATTGTGTTCTCCTCATCCCCGTTTCGGGATCTATTTTTTGTGCGGCGCGACGACCATGGTCATGAATCGACCGGCCATCTTCGGCATCATTTCAACCTGGCCAAGGTCCTTAACGTCTTCGGCGACCCGCTCAAGCAGGCGGCGTCCGAACTCCGGATGCGTCACCTCGCGCCCCCGGAACATGATGGTCACCTTGACCTTGTTGCCGGCCTCGAGGAAACGACGGGCGTTGCGAACCTTGACATTGTAGTCATGCTCTTCAGTCTTGGGCCGGAGCTTGACTTCCTTGATATCAACCTTGGCAGCCTTTTTCTTCGCTTCAGCCGCCTTCTTGCTCGCCTGATACTTGTACTTGCCGTAATCCATGATCCGGCATACAGGCGGATTGGAATTGGGTGCAACCTCGACCAGGTCTAGCCCCCGCTCGGCAGCGGCCTCCATGGCGGACGGAACGTCCATGATCCCGAGCTGTTCACCGTCGTCGGTGACAACCCGGACCTCCCGGGCCCTTATGCGCTCGTTGACGCGGGTTGGATCCTGTGTCGGCCTGTTGTCTCTGAACCTGGCGATGGCAGCACCTCCTGATCAATGATATTCACGGCATTCGCTGTTGACGAACGCGACAAATTCTTCCGGACTCATCGGCTCGAGATTTTTACCATCCCTGAAACGTGGCGCTACAGTGCCTTCGGCCATCTCCCGATCGCCGATGACGAGCATGTAGGGAATCTTCTCAACCTGAGCCTCACGGATTTTAAAGCCGAGCTTTTCATTGCGCAAGTCCTTTTTCACCCTGATTCCGGCTTCAAGCAGGGTCTGGTGGACTTTTTCGGCATATTCGGCCTGATTGTCGGTGACATTCAGAACGATGGCCTGCACCGGGGCGATCCAGAGCGGGAAGTTGCCGGCGTAATGTTCGATCAGCACGCCGATGAAGCGTTCGATGGCACCAAGAATGACCCGGTGCACCATGACGGGCCGGTGCTTCTCACCGTCGGCACCGACATAGGTCAGATCAAAACGCTCAGGCAGGGTGAAATCGCACTGTATCGTGGCGCACTGCCAGCGGCGGTCCAGCGCGTCCTTGAGCTTGATATCGATCTTGGGACCGTAGAAGGCACCGTCCCCCTCGTTGATTTCGTAGGGCAGCCCGGAATCGTCAAGCGCGGACATCAGGGCACGGGTCGCCCTTTCCCAGTCCTCATCGGACCCGATCGATTTTTCCGGACGGGTGGAGATTTCCATTTCATACTCGAAGCCGAAAATCGCCATGACGTCCTGAACGAACCTGAGCACCCCCTTGATCTCACCATCGAGCTGATCGGGCGTGCAGAGGATGTGGGCGTCGTCCTGAGTAAAGCCGCGCACGCGCAGCAGGCCATGCAGTACGCCGGATTTTTCGTGCCGATGAACGGTACCGAGTTCGAAATAGCGCTGCGGCAGGTCGCGGTAGGAGCGCATCTTCGACTTGTAGATGAGCATGTGCGCCAAGCAGTTCATCGGCTTGATACCGTAACTCTGCTCATCGACCTCGGTGAAATACATGTTTTCGCGGTAGTTCTCGTAGTGCCCGGACGTCTTCCACAGGTCGGTGCGCAGAATCTGCGGCCCCATGACGATATCGTAGCCGCGCTTGAGATGCTCGCGACGTTCAAAATCTTCAATCAGGGTGCGAAGCAGCGCTCCCTTGGGGTGCCAGATCACCAGGCCGGCGCCGGCCTCTTCGCTGAAGGAAAACAGGTCGAGTTCGCGCCCAAGCTTGCGATGGTCCCGCTTGCGTGCCTCTTCCAGACGCTGCAGGTAGCGTTTGAGCTCCTTCTTGTCGGGGAAGGCCGTGGCGTAAATCCTCTGCAGCATGGCGTTCTTCTCGTCGCCACGCCAGTAGGCGCCGGCCACGCTGGTCAGTTTGAACGCCTTGAGGTGCCCGGTCGACGGCAGGTGCGGGCCTCGACAGAGATCGACGAAATCACCCTGGCGGTAAAGGGAAACGGTCGGCTGGTCCAGGTCGCGAATCAGCTCGACCTTGTAGTCTTCACCCATGTCGCTGAACAGCCTGATGGCCTCTTCCCTGGAGACCTCCTCGCGCACGATCGGATGATCAGCCTTGGCCAGTTCGGCCATGCGCGCCTCGATCTGCTCGAACTCCTCAGGGGTGAAGGTGTGATTTTCGCTGTAGAAATCGTAATAGAAGCCATTTTCGATCGCGGGTCCGATGGTGACCTGGACATCCCGACCAAACAGGCTCTTGACAGCGTGGGCCATCAGGTGCGCGGCGCTGTGCCGATACAGCTCCAGACCCTCTTCGCTGTTGAGAGTGATGATTTCGACCCGGGCGTCCTCCTCGATCGGACGCGCAAGATCGACCATTTCACCGTTGACGCGGCCTGCCACCGCCTGCCGGGCCAGTCCGGCTCCGATCGATTCGGCGATCTGTTTCGGGGTTGTCCCCTTCTCGACATCCTTCGTGGTGCCGTCCGGCAGCGTAATGCGAATCATGCTCATGGTCGCCTCCCGGGCACAAACGAAAAGAGGCATCAAATCAGTTGATGCCTCGGTCCGCTCGACAAGTTGATTGTGGCTGGTAGGCACGGGCGGGATTGAACCGCCGACCCCTACCGTGTCAAGGTAGTGCTCTCCCACTGAGCTACGTGCCTACATGTCCTTGCCT
>RFIO01000308.1 GCA_003695205.1 Deltaproteobacteria bacterium | reverse complement strand
TGCTGCTCTCCCCGATGTTCGCCGCCGCCGCGATGGGCACCTCCAGCCTGTTCGTCCTGGGGAACGCCCTGCGGCTGCGGCGGTGGTCGCCGGAGGAGGGAGTCGGGGAGGTCTAGCGCTGCACCAGGCGCAGCCACTGCGCTCGCACGGCCTCGGGGCTGAAGGCCGTCACGAAGCGCTCGCGGGCCTGGGTCGACATGGCGAGCCACACCGATGGCGTTCGGAGACGCTCCACCGCCGCCGCGATAGCGGAGGGGTCCTGCTTGGGCACGAACAGCGCCTCACGACCGTCCCGTACCATGGCCGGTATGCTGGCATGCCGCGTAGTGATGATCGGCGTCGCTGCATTCAAGGCCTCGACGATCGTCAGGGGCTGGGCCTCGGTCGGGTAGTAGGTGGGCAGCAGAAACACATCGGCGTTCAGGTGGAGGCGTTTAACCTGCGTGCGGTCCGTCACAGCGCCGTGATGCGTGACGTGCTCGGTCAGATTCAGGGCATGCACCCGTTTTTCGAAGTCCAGGCGGTCCGCCTCTGCCATCCAGCCGCCCGCGAAGTCGGCGCGGACCGCCACGCCGCGCGCGTGCAGCAGGCGGACGGCTTCCAGGACGTCGAGATAGCCCTTCGACGGGATCATGTTGCTCAAATAGAGCAGACGTATAGGATGGTCTGCTGCGGCACGGTGCTTGAAGTCATCCTGCTTGGCGCTGATGTCGGCAGGGACGCACAGCTGCGCGGCGTCGATGGTGTTGGGGATGGTGATGCGCTTGGCAGCAGGGATCCAGGGGGCGCAGCGGGTGTCCAGGCTAGGGTTGAATACCAGACCGGCCAGCTGGCCGACCATCCGCCGCGCGGAATGGCGGGTTAAAGGATGGCGAAACACACGGTCGAAGTTGCCCCAGTGGACGACGCCGTACACCGTTTGATCGGGGCGGAAGGCAGGCAGCACGGTCACGCGATCGCGCCAGTGGCCGAGGAGGGAGGGCGAGATAGAAGGCCAGAAGACCGTGGCCTGCGGGGCGGCTGCGAGGGCCTGCCGGGTGTGTTCGCGGATGCTGAGGTAGTGCCGCAGGCGCCCAGTCTGGAAGCGGGCGTCCGTCTTAACGAGGTCGGTGTCGGGTGGTGACAGGTTGATGCGCTGTACCTCGTAGTCAGGTTCCAGCAAGCTGGCCAAGCGCTCGGTCAGCATGGATTGGCCGTCCACGGGAGGAGGAAACCGGCCGATTACGACGATGGGAGGCATGAGAGGTAGGGACGAACGGTGAGGGCCGGCGAGGCATCAACCCTGGAGGCAGTCACGAAGGACGCGCTCGAAGGTGTCCGTGATGTCCTCGACGTCAAAAGCTTGCTCGGCGTAGGCGCGGGCGTTGCGTCCCATGGTTTCCCGGCGGTCGGGATCCTGGAGCAGCGTCTCGGCCGCCCGGATGAAGGCCGTTGCGTCGGTGGGCGGAACCGTCAGGCCGGCGGCTTCGCGTCGTACGATGCGGGCGGCGAGGTTCTCCGGCGGCACGGCCAGCAGCACCGGCCGGGCGGCACAGAGATACGCCAGCACCTTCGATGGGACAGAGAAGACGCCGGCGTCGGGCTCCAGGAGGGCGACGAGCACGTCGGCCGAGGCGAACACGTCCGGCATGGCCTCGAAGGGTTGGAAGCCGAGCAGCAGCAGGTTGTCCAGGCCGTGCCGTGTTTTCTGCTCGCGGAGCCAGTCCGCACCCGGCCCCTGGGACACGACGACCACGCGCACGTCGGGCTGATCCCGGACGTGCAGCGCGAGTTGCAGGAGCAGGTCCGGGTTGTGTTTCAGGGCGAGGGTGCCGGCGTAGAGCAGGCAGCGCCGGTCGGCCAGCCCGTGGCGCTCGGCCCAGGCGTTGCGGCGGGGGCGGGGCGTGATGTCGTCCAGCGGTGCCCAGTTTTCCACGACGTGCAGGCGGTCGTCGGGCACGCCGTAGCGGTGCAGGATGGGGCGAAAATCCTCGGTGATCAGCACGGCGGCATCGCTCTGGTGCAGCAGGCGGCGTTCGAGGCCGAGGTAGTAGCGGCCGACGAGGTGCCCCACGCCGGGCAGCCTGCGCCGCAGGATGCGGTCGGCCGCCACGCCCAGCAGATCCTGCACCCAGTAGACGACCCGGCTGCCGGTGGCCCGGCAGGCGCGCTGGAGGGCCCGCTGGGCGTCGAGCGGCGTGTTGCCGGAGAGGACGACCTCCGGCTGGAAGCGGTGGACGGTGCGTTGCAGCAGGCGGCCGTATTCGTTTTCCTGCCGCCAGCGCGTCACGAAGCGGTACTTTTCGAGGGGGCGGGCCAGGCGAATCGGCTCGATGGTAAGCGAGGGCGCGTCATCCGGGCGAGGGGCGAGCGGACCGGTGGGCGTGGTCTGGAGCGAAGCGCAGTAGCCGTGCAGGACCGTGTGCCCGCGGCGTGCCAGCGCGCGGCTCAGTTCGATGGGAAACGGGTATCCGCCGAAGTCGTGGACGAAGAGGCGCATGGGCCGGCTCAGGATCGGGGGCGATGAGCCGCAGCATAGGAAATGGCTCCGACCAGGCCGTCGAGCATATGGTCGACGGTCAAATGCTGCTCTGCGTACGTGATGGCATTCCGCGAAAGGATGGTTCGTTTTTTCAGGGTGAGCCGGATTGCATTGAGGAAGGCGTTGAAATTGCCGCGTTGAACCATGAATCCATTATAGCCATGTTCCAGCGATTCAATCTCTGGACCGTGGAAAGGGATATTCCCCGGTGGATGTTGAGTAACCAGTGGCAGTCCCATCCCGAAGGCATGGTTAATGACAAGACCCACATAGCCGGGCAAGACCATGACATCCGCAGCATAGAGGTAGGGAGCCGAATCTTCCAGTCTGGGGATAGAGCCCAAAAAATGGACGTCGGGGAGGTTGCGGGCTCGGACCCACTGTTCCATTGGTTCTCGTTCAGGACCCCCTCCAATAATGAGGAGAGTCATGGGGCGTTCAGCGCGAAGCGCGGCAAAGCTTTCCAGCAAGAGTTGCGTTCCCTTGCGGGGTATCAACTGTCCGACAAAGACGAGGATGTCGTGTTCTTCCGGGAGTTGAAGGCGCTGGCGGACGGCCGTTTTTCCTTCTTTCTCGAGCTGTTTCCGCAAGCGAAACAGCACATCCATTTCCAGGGTGTTTTGTGCGACGAAGAGCCGTTCATCGGGTAAATAAGGTTGCAGGGCTGCTCGGACACCTTTCGTATAACACGCGCAGGCTTCTACCCTGCGGGCCATTTCGATACGGTATCGTTGGAGCGGATGGAGCCCGGAGAAAGGCCGAAAGACCGAATAGAAGATGCCCCATAGCACGCGCCCCGCCCCTTGTTTTCGTGCATAGCGGAGCAGAAAGGGTAAGGTCAGGGAGCGTGGGTTTTCTTCGGCCAGAACGACTTCGGGAGGACCGTATTGCTCAAAGATGTGACGGAATGGTTGTGCATGTAAGGTTTCGCTTTCACGAAACCACCAGTTGGGGATAAACTCACGTCGAAATGTACTCTGAATATCGTCCATCAAAGTTGTAGAGGCGTGGGGGGGCTGCCCGTGGCACACCACGAGACGGCCCTGGAGGCGCTGATTCAGCCGTTCCAACACGGGAACGCGATAAGCCGGTAGCATCCGGCAGAAGTAGAATACAGGAGCCGGTGAGGAGGTCACGGTCAGCAGGCGTGTGTATGGGTGTGATGGAAGCGATACGGGAGGTTGCTTGGAGAAGGCGCCAGGCCTTCTATGCCGGGCGGGTTACGTAGTCAAAGAGTGTCCTGGCAAAGTGGTCTACGGCATTGGCCCGGGCAAACTGAAGCATGGCCTTCTCGTCGACGGAGATGCCCTCGGTAAGAATCTGAACGAGGCCCTGGGCAATGGCTTCAGGTTGTGTCGTATCGACGGCGAGCCCCAGGCCGTGGCGGCGGATTTGTTCACCGATCAGGCCATAAGATTGCCCCAGGATTGGCACCTGGGCTGCTGCTGCTCGAATCAATGCATTGCTCGAACCTATATGGCGTTGATAGGCGATTAGCATCACGTCGGAGGCTGCAATCAGGCTTTGCAACTCGGACTCTGGCAGGAAACGATCATCCATGATCAGCTGCACTTGTGTGTGATGTCGGGTTTCCTCGAAGGCTGTGTAGATGTCCACACGTTCTCTTGGAGAAACACGCCCGGCAAAGACGAGGCATAGACGCTGTTGGAGGTCCTGCGGTAGTAGACGGACGGCATCCAAAACCTGGAATACGCCTTTGCGAGGTGAAATCGAGCCGAACAGGAGAGCCACCGTACGTCCTGGCTCGACGCCCCAGTCGGCGCGAACCTCTGAAGGAGTGCGGCTGCCGAGTTGCAGGGTAATACCATCCGGCAAAGCAATGGCCTGGACGTGCCTGCCGGTCATAGCGTTTATGTAGGGTACGGCGTATGGGTCCAGACTAAAGAGGTAGGCCAGGTGCCGATTACGGGCAGCCATCTGCAGCAAGACACGCTTTCGCCAGTGGTGTAGGTGCTCCCGCCAGGAAGAGGATGTTGCCGGGTCAACGAAGAATCTGTAGTGGACGGTCGGGCGAAAATAGATGCCGGAGAGCCGGATGGGAAAGGTAAAGCGCAAATCCGTTGCGAGAGATACCTGAAGATGGTCCATGTGCATGAGCACGGCATGATCCGGACGGATCTGGCGGAGATAGCGGGCGAGAATGCGACCTTGTTGTAGATCATTGCGCAGCAAGCCCAGTGGACGCGCATGATCCAGATGTAGTGATTCGGTTACAGGGGTCACACGCAGGCCGGCAGACGCGTGCGCGAGAAGGAACGGATGCAGCGTAGGATGTGTGTCGAGCCCATGAGCCGGAAGCAGAAGATGCAGGCATCCAGCGATCTGCTCGTGGACCCAGTAGCGACACAGGTACTCCAGATATTGTAGATGATGTCCTCCTGTATAAAGGTCGAATAATACGACGTGCGGAGACGTGCTCATGGCTCAACGGGCGAAGATGAGGAAGCGCGGGGTCGGAAAAGAGCACGGATCCACTTTATGGCATCCCGGCGGACCGGATGCCGCCACAGGGGGATGATGATAATGCTCATGTAGAGGGTGCAGACCACCAGCGTCCTTGGAAAGAACGAGAGGGAGGGGAGTAGAACGACATAGCCGAGTGTGGCTACGCCGAGAGCAAACAGACTGGCCAGCCCCAGTCTCAAGCTTGCGGGATCGAGCAGGTCGGCAAGATGAAGGTGGTGTTGCCGTTGATAGGCGATGGCAACGGCAGCACTGCCTGCCAGGAGCGCCACCGTAAAACCGAACACGACTCCGGTGCCTCCAAACGCACGTCCAAGCAGGTACCCGAGACCTACGTTCATCACCCCCATGATGAGATGGCCGATGACGTTCCAATGTAAGTCTCCTGTGCCGAGGTTGGCGAAGTAAGCCGGGTTCGACAGTATGTTCAGGAACCAGCCTACCAACAACAGGTCGGCATAGAGAATGAAGGTTGCATTGTAACCTCCCACATAAATCTCAGCGATGGGAGGAGTCAGGATAATCAAGAAGGGCAGCCCCGGGAAGACGAGGAAAAACAACAACCGCATCGAGGTGATGTAGAGCTGCCGAATGGTTTCGGGAGCACGTTCTTGCAGGTTGGCAATCGCGGGAACGATTGCACGATGAGCGGTGGTGACCAGGGCGCGTAGTTGCACAACCATACGGTTTGCCATCTCGAAGTATGAGACGACCCCGGTTCCCCCGAGGCGCGATAGTAGCGCCGTCGTCGTGGGGAGAAAAAGCAGCTGGGCCAGGGAGCTTATCTGAAAGTTGATGCTGTAGCCAAGCATCTCGGAGAAACCGCGTCTCGACCAGTGGGTCGGAACCGCGGGCAGGGTGGGTTTGAGGTGACGCAGTAGAAGCCAGGAGCCGATACATAGCGTGCCGGCCTGGATGACCTGGGCCCGGGCCAGACCGATGAGCCCCTGCTCTGGAACCAGCCAGAAACAGAGACCAAGGTACAATGCCGTCGTCCCCATGGTCAGATAGCCCCGCAGGTCAATACGTTGGAAGCCTTCCAGACAGGAGAGGGTGACTGTCGCCACAGTCGTTAGCCAGAAAGAAGTAAGGGCATAGGGGAGTACCTGGAAGGCTTCGGGAACGAGCGTCCGGGGGGTAATGATGAACGCCAGGATATACCTGAAAAGAGGATAGGCGAGAGGGAGAAGTACCAGTAGCACACCGCCGATCGTTAGCAGGGCCGTTTGGATGAGGGTGTCTACGTAAGCCTGCTCATTCCGGGCCAGATATTGAGCGACGAATTTCAATGTGCTGCCTGCTAAGCCCAGGTTGGCTATCGCGCTGGCTGAAGTGGTGGCGAGGACGACAGCCCAAACCCCAAACAGATCTTCCCCGAGCGACCGGAGCAGGAAGGGGTAGAGCAGGAAGAAAGCCCCGCCCACCACGATGACCTGAACCGCCGAAACGACGGCGTTCACAAAGAAGCGTCGTTTCATGGTCGGGCAAAGATAGCCACGATGTGGTCGTGGGCCGTGCTCCAGGTTGGAGGGAAATATTGTAGGGCCTCGTGCTGTCGGGTGTTTTTGTCACCAAATCCCATCCGGCGAAGCAGGGCAAATACGGAGGGTGCAAATCGATACAGAAGATTGGTCCCGAGCTCATAGATCCGCTTTCCTATCGAGGCGTTCGAATCATGTGAATAGGTTTCGAGGGCGAGGAGTTGTAGATTCAATTGTTGAGCTGCAGATCGGCACCATGCGTCGTTGATGAAGGATATATGCTCGGGAATGGTGCAGTACCAGTAACGACTACCCATCAGGCGCCATGGTAGTGCCCGAGTGTTTCCCGTGCTGATAATAATCGTTCCTCCCGGGCAGACGATGCCGGCCATCCGGTGCAAAAAGCCGAGAGGATCCGCGACATGCTCGATGACGTCGAAGGCCGTAGCTGCGTGCATCTGGAGCGTTGCCGGGGGCAGGGTCATGATGTCCCGGCCAAGGATAGTGATGTCGCGCTGGCGTGCTCTGGCAAGAGCGGCTTCGCTCATCTCGACACCGAAGCGCTGCCATGAAGGAGGTAGTGTGTCGAGAAAAGCACCGTCATAGCAGCCGAGGTCCAGAATACGGCCTCCTGCTGGATGTCGTCGGGAGAGCCAATCGTGTGTTATGTTCCAGTCAGGTCGATGGTGTTGCTCGTAGATCCAGTTGGTGGAAGGTGCTTGTTTATAGAGCACTTCAAGCACGTCCTGCGGCGGACGAGGGAAACGGAAGCAGAGCAAGCAGGCAGGACAGCAATACAAGTTCCCTCCCGGAAGAGGCGGGTCTAGACGCTGTCCAGCAAAGAAGAAGCCAGGGGCAATGGGACCGAGATTGTGCGTATCGGGATGCTTACAAGATGGACAGGGCGCGATCTGAGCAGGAGCAGGCATCGTAGATGTGAGAGGGTCGCTGTGAGTAGAAGCATGCACGGCCAGCTTATGTCAGATCCTTCGACGATCGAACCGGAACCCGGCATTTTAAGCGCTCATAGGTCCCCGCTGCAATACCGGCGAGGAGGGCAAAAAGGAAGGTGCCGTCATTGCGGTGAAAAGGGTTGGAGGTAAGAGCCGGGAGGGCCAGTACAGTAAGTGTAATGGCGGTGGAAAGACCACACAGCCTGGTTAAGAGGGGGCTGTTAGTTGTCCGATAGGCGGTAAATCCTTGCCAGATCGACGACACCCAGAGTACGAGGATGGCGGTCAGACCAGGCAGGCCGAGGCGGTACCACAGGCTCAAGTATCCGTTGTGTACGAAGGAGTCTACGTCGGTGGAATGGCGCGTTAGATCAAAGAATCTATATGGTACGCCCATTCCATAGCCGATCACCGGGTTCTGAATGATGCGTTCCCAGACAGTCTGTGTTTCGTAAAATCGATTGATGAGCGAGATGTCACGCGAAGCCGCTGAGCCGAGGGAAGATATGCGTTCGATTAATCCGCTTATAATCAAGGAGATATATTCCTCAAAAAATATGATTCCGAATGCGAGCGCGCCGAAGCTGCCTATGAGCACCAGACCGATCAGGCGGGTTTTGTGTCGTCGGTCGAAGAATACGAAGAGTAAACCTACCCCGAGGAGGAAGGTGACCCAGAAAGCCCTGCTCTGTGTGAGCAACAGTCCCACAAAGTTGAGCAGGAAGGCTATAAGCAGCATCAGTCGATAATGCCATCGCTCGGCATGAAGGAGAAAAATCAACCCGATGAGCGAGATGGACATGAGGATGCTGTCATTGGTAACGGCTCGACCGCGGATGATTTGCCATGCCTGAGTGGCGTCGCTCAGTCCCTGCTGGTACTCGTACAGATTACGCAGTGCCAGGATGGACCCGATGATGAGAACTAGTGCGATGACGACTTCAGGCATGCGCTTGTGGCGAGCGAAGCCTTCTCGAATCGGGAAGTACAAAAGCAGGGTAGCCATGGCTACCCATTCACTAAAGATCCAGCGCGAATTGCCACCAGACAGGAGGGAGAGAGGAATGGTCAGGGTAGCCCAGACGATGAGTAGGAAGAGTGCGATGGATCCTGGTGTATCAAGGACCCGATCTCTATAGAAGAATAGGCGGGAAAGGAACCAGAAGGCCAGATAAGAGAGGTAGTAAAGGCCGTAGATAGCTTCGGTGATTTGAATCCCTTCTTGATGGTCGGCAACTAAAATGAATCCGAAAAGGATCAACGTCAGGTTAAGTAACGGATGTCGAAGTAAATACCAGAGTCCCCCTATCCCTGCCAATAGAATCGGGAAAAACGAAAGGTATGTTGGGGCCTTCCAGGTTAGATACAGGAGAGAACACAGGCTGAATCCTAGTACTGCATAGAGTGTCAGTAGTCCCCGGCGATAAAAGGCCGCTTCAGAGGTAGAAGGCAGGGTATGTGTGTGGTGGGGCATGGGGATCGCACGGATGGGCGATCAGAAGAGGGGCTATGAGCAGCAAGTTCGCAATTACGGCTGCGAGGATGCCATTGTGGTTAGCCGCTCGAGCAGCGTCCGGTAGTTGCGCCGCCACCAGTCCGTCAGCAGCACGAAGAGCACCGCGAGCATCCCGGCGGAGAGTGTCGCCATGATGACGATGATCGAACGCTTGGGCCTGGCCTTGCGCTCGGGTGGGACGGCCGGGTCGAGGACCTGCACAGCCATCTTCTCGCGCTGCTCGTCGAACCGGGCCTGCTCGTAGAGGGGGCGGACGAACTTGAGGATCTCGCCCTGGATCAGCACCTCCTGTTGCAGCTTCGCGTACTGGCGCGCCAGCTCGGGCACGGCGGTCTGCGGCACGGGCAGCATGCGCTCGCTGCCCTGGAACGCCGCCTCGTACCGGGTCTGGGCCGCGGCGGCGGCGTCCTGCATCGCGCGGACCCGCGGGTTGTCCGGGCCGTATTGCCGCCGGAGTACCTCGGCCTGGATCTCGGCCTGGAGCACGTCGGTCCGCAACGCCGCGATGTTCTGCAGGAAGGCCTGCGTCTGCGTCGGCAGGTCGATGACGCCGTGCCGCTCCTGGAACCGCTGCAGCGCCGCCAGCGCCGAGTCCAGCGCCGCCTCGGTCTCCCGCAGGCTCTGCTCCATGAAGCGCCGGTAGTTGGCCGCGTTCTGGGACAGCAATTCGCTGTTGACCCGGTTGAGCTCCTCGACGAAGAAGTTGGCCATGGCCGCCGCCCGCTCCGGGTCCTGGTCGTAGACCTCGACGGCGATGAAGCCGTATTCCTGGTCGATCACGAACTCGACGTTGTCCTGCAGCAGGCGGATCGCGTCGGCGCGGGGCGTCTCGCTGTCGGTCGTTTCATAGACCGTTTCCAGGTCGAACGTGCTCACCACGCGGTCCAGCACC
>RFIO01000307.1 GCA_003695205.1 Deltaproteobacteria bacterium | reverse complement strand
CGAAGGTCAGGGTCATGATCCGTCGCGATCGCGCTGCACCCGGCGGTAGACGCGTCGGAGCAGTTCTTCGTAGCGCGGGCTGATCCGGCGAGCCTCGATCGCCTCCTGAGCCCCTCTGGCGGCCTGCTCGACCTGCGTCGCGAGATCGTCACGGCGGACGATCGCGTCCTGGGGCGGGGGCTCGTCGCTGAACCACTCTGCGACCGTGCGCTCCTGCGCCTGTTCGTCCGGCGCACGAGCATCCAGCGACTCCGTTTCACGGGCATCCAGTTCGCCCATGTTGGGCGTGCGAGCGCGACGATTGGCCATCTCGCGGGCGATTTCGTCGAGCTCGCGCCGCTGGTCGGGGCTCAGTTCGTCGAGGATTTCCCGCGCTCTGCGCGCGATCTCCTCGCTCCGCTGACGCGACAACTGCCTGCGTTGCTCGAGATCGCGGGCTCGCTCCAGGGCACGCCGGAGTTGGTCGAATCGACGACTGCCGCTCGCGGGAGGCTGCTCGGCGCCCGGCTGCTGTTCGGCGCCCGGCTGCTGCTCGGTACCCGGTTGCTCTTCGGCGCCCGGCTGCTGCTCGGCGCCCGGCTGCTGTTCGGTACCCGGTTGCTGCTCGGCTCCGGGTTGCTGCTCGGCGCCCGGCTGCTGTTCGGCGCCCGGTTGCTGCTCGGCACCCGGTTGCTGCTCGGCGCCTGGCTGTTGTTCGGCGCCCGGTTGCTGCTCGGCGCCAGGTTGTTGTTCGGCGCCCGGCTGTTGCTCGGTGCCGGGCTGTTGCTCTGCGCCGGGCTGGCGTTCGGCTCCGGGCTGCTGCTCGGTGCGGGGCTGCTGCTCAGCACCCGGTTGCTGCTCGGCTCCCGGTTGTTGCTCGGCGCTGGGTTGCTGTTCGGCTCCCGGCTGTTGCTCGGCGCCCGGCTGTTGCTCGGTTTCGGGACGCTGCTTGGCTCCCGGTTGTTGCTCGGTTTCGGGACGCTGCTCGGGAGACTCCTGTTCAGGCTGGGGCGATGGCTGCGGATCCAGTTCATCGCTCGTGCGGTCGAGTGCCTCGCGGAGTTCGCGCGCACGCTCGCGGGCCTCCTCACGGGCACGCTCTTGCATCTGGCGCTCGTGGAGTTCCTCGGCCAGGCGCTGGGCCTGCTCGTCGCTGAGGCCCTCCTCGCGGAGGCGCTCGGCGATCTCGGCGGGGTCGCGCAGTTGGCGGATCTCGCGTCGAGTCTCCTCATCCAAACCGTGCTCGCCCAGCGGATCGCCCTGGGGG
>RFIO01000306.1 GCA_003695205.1 Deltaproteobacteria bacterium | reverse complement strand
GATTCGCGTGGGAATCGACTGCAGAAGGTGGGTCAGACAGCGATGACGTGCCGACGAAAGCGGCACCGGACATAGATCAGTCGCCGGGCATCATACAGGCTTGCCGGAATAAGGCAAGGAAATAAACGCAAAGTGTCCCGGTCGGGCCGTGATGTTACCTGCAGCCCCGTTCCCCCACGAGGTTCCGGGCGGCTTAAGGATGTCTCTTGCCATTCGCACCATTCCAAACAAGGGTCAGGCCGGCCTGGGGCCAAACATGATGATCAGCATTCCCAGCAGGCAGACACTGACACCGACAAAATCGGTGACCGTCGGCCTGATGGAATCGACCAGCCACAGCCACATAAGAGCGACGCTGATATAGACACCACCATAGGCCGCGTAAACCCGACCGGCCGCATGCGGGTGAAGCGTCAACAGCCAGGCAAAGGCCGCAAGGCTTGCCGCGGCGGGCAGCAAGAGCAAAATCGACCTGTCCTGCTTCAACCAAAGATAAGGAAGATAACAACCGACAATTTCTGCCAACGCTGTCAGCACGAATAAAATGAAGGTTTTCAGGATTTCCATATGTTATCCATAGACCTGGTGAGAAATAACATCCGCTGTCCCCCGCAACGGAGAACACCTTGCGATCGCCGGGCTTGTCAGTCAGGCTGACCGATTCCCCAAAAACTCCTCAACAATTGTCATATATCCTTATGATTTGTCCGGTTCCCTTCCCTTCGATGCTTTTGACATAGCCATTGCAGACCTTGGACATCGGAACCGGATTGTGCCCGGGGAAATAATCAGCATATTTTTCGACGGCATCCTCAACAAGCCCGGAAGATACCGCATTGATTCTCAGGCCATTTTTCAATTCGAGGGCGGCGGCCCTGACAAAGCTGTGAATCGCACCGTTCACCATAGCTGCACTGGTTGTCATGTCCACTGGGTCATCGGCCAGAATGCCGGTGGTGAGGGTAAATGACCCACCGTGGGAGAGATATTTCTGTCCAATCCGGACAAGATTCACCTGCCCCATAAGTTTGCTGCGGATGCCCACGTAGAAATCGTCCTCGGTCATGGATGCCAGCGGAGCCCATCTGGCTTCCCCGGCAATGCAGACAACGGCATCGACATTGGCGACAGCCTCATACATCGACCGGACCGATTCGGCGCTGGTCATGTCCACGATCACATCACCGGAGGACCTGCCGGCTGTAACAACATCATGCTTTCGCGCCAGATGAGCCCCCACCTTCTTGCCAATCGTACCCTTACCGCCAATCAATATGATTTTCATCAATGACTCCATTTCGTGTTACGGGCTTGAGTGGATGATCGTGGCCAGCAGAACAGACAACAACCATGGCTGGGCCTCTCCAGTCGCCAACCCCGCTCCCGGAGTGTCAGGCAGAACCGGATCTTCGGGATTTTACACCAAACAGCTCCCGCTTTTCCGCTTCTCAATCTTCTGCCCGGTTTTATCTGGCCCCTCTGAGAAAATCTGCGATTGCCGGCACCATTGAGGTTCATGGAGTCCTCTGTCCGGGTCTGTGGCCGGGGAGAATTTGTTTTGGCCTCAGACCCGGACGGACGGCTGCCAGGAGCAGGACTATGAATGGCGGGCATCAGCTCCAATACAAAGAATGTGGAGCATTTATAAACGACCTTTTTGCCTCGTGTTTACCCTGCCTGCTCCTTGATCATCACCAGCAGCATCTTGTAGCGGGTGATCGCCTTGAGGGCGTGGGGAATATTGGCCGGCATGATGATGAACTGACCGGCGGCGACCTTGTGCTCTTTGCCGCCGATGGTGATCAGCGCCTCACCGTCGGTGACCTGCACCAGGGCGTCAAAAGGAGCGGTGTGTTCGCTCAGTCCCTCCCCTTCGTCGAAGGCAAACAGGGTCACGGTACCGGTCTCTTTCTTGATGATAGTG
>RFIO01000305.1 GCA_003695205.1 Deltaproteobacteria bacterium | reverse complement strand
GGCGAAAACCGGACCGGCGAGCAGGCCCAGAAGCAGGATGACCGGAAGCAACCGCATCGGCTCAGAACTTCACCTTCGGAGCCTTTTCGGCTCCGGCTTCGGCCTTGAAAGGCTCCTTGCGTTCCAAGCGCAGCAGGAATTTGTTGGTCAGGTTATTGGGAAAGACCCGAATCGAGGTGTTGAAGCGGCGCACCGCTTCGTTGTAGCGCTGGCGCGCGACGTTGATGCGATTTTCCGTCCCCTCCAGCTGGTGCTGCAGGTCACGAAAGTTCTGGTTGGCCTTCAGGTCGGGATAGCGCTCGGCCACCAGCAGCAGGCGGGACAGGGCGCCGGAAAGCTGCCCCTGGGCCTGCTGGAAGCGGTTGAAGCTCTCCGGGTTGCTCAGGTCCCCGGGGGACAATTTCACCTGACCGACGCTGGCGCGCGCCTGGGTCACCGCCTGCAGGGTTTCTTTTTCGTGGGCGGCGTAGGCCTTGACCGTCTCCACCAGGTTGGGAATCAGATCGGCGCGGCGCTGATAGGTCGCCTCGACATCGGCCCAGGCGGCAATGACCGCCTCTTCGTTCGACTGGATTTCGTTGTAGCCGCAACCGCTGAGCAGCAGCGGCAGCAGCAGGAAGAGCAACAGCAGACGGCGCATGGGATTCAATCCTCCTGAAGTTCGGGTCACAGGGCCAATATAGGTCCCCCCAACGGCATCCGCAAGGTGGGCGCGGCAGATTTGTCTCAGTGGTCACCGCTCTGTTGCAGGTCGATCATCTGGTCGGTCACCTCGGTGAAGGCGACGTCGTGGCTGATCAGGAAGAGCTGGTCGTACCAGTGTTCGGTCACCTCTTCCTTGCCGACGTCGATGGCGCGGAAGGCCCGGGCGAGGTTCTCGCGCCGGGCGGCGTCGAGGTTGGAGGTCGGCTCGTCGAAGAAGGCGATGCGCGCGCCAATGGTCTGCAGCATCGCCAGTCGCAGGGCGACCACGGCGCTCATGATCTGGCCGCCGGAGAGTTGGTCGTCGGCCCGCTCGCGCAGCTGACCGTCGACCATGTCGCGCAGCACGATCTGGTAGTTGTCGCCCCAGGCCAGCTCCTCGTCGACCTCGGCGATGATACGGTAGATGCGGTTGGCACGTTGGCCGATCTCTTCGCGGAAGCGTTCGGAGAGGTGGGTGGAGACGTTGCGGAAGACGCGGTTGCGCAGGAACCTGACCAGCTCTGCCTTTTGGGCATAGGCCTTGATCTGTTCTTTCTTTGCGGCGATCTCCCGCTCGATCTGTTTGAGCTTGTCGACGTCGGCTGACAGGCGCGCAACCTCGGCGGTAAGCCCCTTGACCTTCTGCCCGAGGGCATTGATCCCGCCCCAGAGGCGATCTTTCTCATTGCGCAGCTGCTCATGTTCCGAGGCGTCATAGTCCTTGCCTGCCTGGCTGAAGGCCGCGTTTTTGCCATCCAGCTCATCCTGCAACTGCTGGCGGTGCCTCTCGAACTTCTCCAGGTCGGCCCGTCGCTGCTCCAGTTCGGCGGCCTGCTGCTGATTGGCCACAAAACGGTCACGGGCTTCCTGGTGCCCGGCCTTCTCCTGTTCGGCCTTTTCAATTTCGACCTGCAGGTGCCGGTAGCTCTCCAGTTCCTTTTGCTTTTCATCCAGCCGCTGCCGGGCTGCCGCCTGATCCTTTTGCAGTTCGGTCAATCCCGCGGCCTTCCGCTCGTTGGCCTTGCGGCGCTCTGCCAGGTTTGCCATCCGGGCATCCAGCCCTTCGAGCTTGACGGTCATCGCCTTGATCTGGTCGCTGGCCCTGGTCGCCGCCTGCTCTTGCCGTTCGAGGTTCTGAACCTGCTCCCGTAGGC
>RFIO01000304.1 GCA_003695205.1 Deltaproteobacteria bacterium | reverse complement strand
TGATCAAAGAGGCGACCAATGCCGGCTTCGATTCGGCGCTGAAGAGCTTCAGCTACGCCAATACGGTGGAAAAGGTTCACGCCGCCCTCTACCAGAAAGCCCTTGACAATCTTGGCAGCAATGAAGAAGTTGATTATTACGTCTGCCAGGTGTGCGGCAACACCATCGAGGGCGCGCCGGACGGACCCTGCGAGGTCTGCGGCGCCACCATCGCCGCTTTCAAGAAGGTCGACTGAAGGCCCCACGCATCGACAGCGCGTCGGCCGGGCCCTCAGGGGCCCGGCCTTTTTTGTGCCATGAGGCCGTCAACGTTCTACCAGGGAGGCCCCAATGGAAAAGTGTCCCGTCTGCAAGGAACAGAGCAAGGGCAAGTACTTCTGCCGGAACTGCAAGACCATGTTCCGCTGCCCGGTGCCCAGTTGCGAATACGAAATCCGCAAGCGCGACCTGTCCGCCTGCCCGCAGTGCGGACTGATCTTCGAAGATTATATCGAGCGCAAGAAGATGTACCGGCAGTGCCCCAAGTGCAAGAAAAAGCAGGGGGTCTCCGATCCCCAGTGCCGTTACTGCCGCTACTGGTTCAACTGCCCCACCTGCGGGCACAAGGTACCGTCGACCAGCATGCTGACCTGTCCGCGCTGCGCCACCAGTCTGCGCTAGACAGTCCACCGCCGACCTTCCGGCTGGATTTTTGGCCGGAGTCTGATAACATCTTGTTATTGCATGAGGTTTTCCGCCGGCCGAGATGGCCGGCGGATGAAGGCGGTGGCGCGTGCTCGATACCATCCTCTGGCTGCTGATCTCCATCTTCTCGCTGGTTTCGGCCGGGCATGCCCTGCTGAACAAGCGCGATCCGCGCGCCGCCCTGATCTGGATCCTGCTCTGCTTCACCCTGCCCGGCCTGGGCGCCGGCCTCTACTGGCTGCTCGGCATCAACCGCATCCGTACCCGGGCGCGCGACTGGCAGGCGCGCGGGGCCGAGCGACCCTGGCCCGAGCCTTCGAGCAGCTGCTGGCTGCCGCCGGCCGACGACGACCCGGTCTTCCTGCACGAGAACAACGTCGCCCTGCTGGCCCTGGCCGACGCCGTCACCCGCCGGCCGCTGGTGTCGGGCAACCGGGTCGACCCGCTGTTCAACGGTGAGCAGGCCTACCCGGCCATGCTCGAGGCGATCGAACAGGCGAAACAAGAGGTCAATTTATCCACGTATATTTTCGGAGCCGGCAAGACCGGGCGGGCGTTCATCGCCGCGCTGGAGGCGGCCGCCGAGCGTGGCGTCGCCGTGCGGGTACTGATCGACGGTGTCGGAGAGCGCTACGACTTTCCCCCGGCGCG
>RFIO01000040.1 GCA_003695205.1 Deltaproteobacteria bacterium | reverse complement strand
GGTGCTCAACCGCTTTTTGCACAAGGCCTTTTCCGTCGCCAAGCGCGTCAGAACCGAAACCAACATCGCCGGCAACGCCGTCTCGGTATCCTTCGCGGCCGTGGAACTGGCCCGCAAGATCTTCGGCAGCCTCGACGGCAAGGTGGTCATGCTGGTCGGAGCCGGTGAGATGTGCGAACTGGCAGCGCGGCACTTCATCAACAACGGCATCAGCAAGGTGCTGGTGACCAACCGGACATTCGCCCGGGCTGAAAAGCTGGCCGCCGAGTTCGAGGGGCGGCCGATTCCCTTCGAGGAGTTCACCGAGCATCTGCCCGAGGCCGACATCGTCCTTGCCTCCACCGGGGCGCCGACCTTCATTCTCAACCGTTCCCAGGTTGAGAAGGTCCTGCGCCAGCGGCGCAACCGGCCGATGTTCTTCATCGACATCGCCGTACCGCGCGATATCGATCCCGAGGTCAACGATATCGCCAACGCCTATCTCTACGATGTCGATGATCTGCAGGGGGTGGTGCAGGCGAACCTGAAGGAGCGCCAGAAGGAGGCACGCAAGGCCGAGGCGATCATCGAGCAGGAGATCGGTCAGTTCCACAACTGGCTCGGCACCCTCGGGGTGAAGCCGACTATCGTCGCCCTGCGGCAGAAGTTCGAGGAGATTCGCCAGGCCGAGATTGACAAGACTCTGCGCAACCTCAAGCAGGTCGGCCCGCGGGAAGAGAAGGCGATCCAGGCCCTGACCTCGGCCATCATCAACAAGATTCTGCATACGCCCATCAGTCGCCTCAAACAGAACGGCGGGAACAACGGTGCCGGCGATTATGTCGACGCCCTGCGCACCCTGTTCGACCTGCCGCAGATGGAGCCCGGGGGGGAGATGAAACCCCTGGACGATACCGGCCAGGACTGAGGCCGGAGCACCTTTCAAGGAGAATTCACAGACATGGCCAAAAAGTCGTTGCGCATTGGTACCCGTGCCAGCCAGCTTGCCCTCTGGCAGGCCAACTGGGTCAAGGGAGAGCTGGAAAGACGTTACCCGGACCTGGAGGTTTCCCTGGTCAAGATCAAGACCCAGGGCGACAAGATCCTCGATGTCCCCCTCGCCATGGTCGGCGGCAAGGGTCTGTTCGTCAAGGAGATCGAGGAGGCCATGCTGCGCGGCGAGGTCGATATTGCCGTCCACTCGATGAAGGACGTCCCGACCGTCTTCCCTGAAGGGCTCGACCTGCGCTGTATCACCGCTCGGGAGGATGTGCGTGACATCTGCATCCTGAAGGAGGGGTACGAAAGCTTTCGTGACCTGCCCCGGGGAGCCCGGATCGGCACCTCGTCGCTGCGGCGCAAGGCCCAGCTGCTGGAGCTGCGTCCCGATTTCGAAATGGTCGATATCCGCGGCAACGTCGAGACCCGCATCCGCAAGCTGACCGAGGACAATCTCGATGCCGTGGTGCTGGCGGCCGCCGGCATGAAGCGACTCGGTTTCGGCGACCAGATCAGCGAGTACCTGCCCGTGGACGTCTCTCTGCCCGCCATCGGTCAGGGGGCGCTCGGCCTGGAAAGCCGCATCGATGATGACGAAACCAACGACCTGATCGACTTTTTCAATGAACCGGACACGGCCGCCGCGGTGATCGCCGAGCGCGCCCTGCTGGCCCGCCTCGAGGGCGGCTGCCAGGTCCCGATCGCCGCGCACGCCACCGTCGAGGCCGGTACCCTGACCCTGAAGGGGCTGGTCGCCAGCGTTGACGGCCAGGAGGTGATCCGTGGCGAGAAGTCCGGTCCCACCGATCAGGCCGCGGCCATCGGCAAGGCGCTGGCCGAGGACCTGATCGACAGGGGCGCCGGTCGCATCCTCAACGAGG
>RFIO01000303.1 GCA_003695205.1 Deltaproteobacteria bacterium | reverse complement strand
ATCAGGCTGTCCGCATCGGCGCGAAACTCGGCAGGAACCAGCACCAACCCTCCCCGCGGCAAGGGCGAGGGATTTTTCGACAGATCAAGGAAGGTTGCGATTGAGCGCGTAAGGCGTAGCTGGAAGCTACGTCGCACAAGTGAAGAGCAACCTGACGCAGAGCTGGCGGAAAAGCACCGCCCTCCAGACGAAAAACCCCAGGGCCCGTAAGCCCTGGGGTCTCTTCTCTGGAGCGGGAAACGGGATTCGAACCCGCGACTTCAACCTTGGCAAGGTTGCACTCTACCACTGAGTTATTCCCGCGTTTCAGTGTTGCCCTTGCGAGGCGGGGCAATTTATAGCAAAACGATTTCGGCAAGTCAAACAAAAAAATGTCTTTTTTCGCCTTGGGCACCAGAGGGATAAAAAACCTGTTATTTACGCGTAATTACACTGAAAAACTTGACCAGGTAGTCGATGCCGGAGACCACGGTCAGCACCAGGGCGATGACAAAGAAGAACATCCCCACCTTGTGGGCGTTGAAGTGGAACAGTTCGATCTTCAGACCGAACAGCCAGTAGTAATCGTAATGCAGCATCAGCCCCGGCAGGGCGCTCATCTGGAAGATGGTCTTGTACTTGCCCAGCGGGCTGGCGTCGATCACCACCCCTTCGGACGAAGCGATGGAACGCAGTCCGGTGATGATGATTTCACGCGACAGGATAACCAGCACCATCCAGGCCGGCACCCGGTCGAGGGGGATGAGCATGATCATCACCGCCATCACCAGCAGCTTGTCGGCCAGCGGATCGAGGAACTTGCCGAGCACGCTGACCACTTCCCACTTGCGCGCCAGGTAGCCGTCGAAGGCGTCGGTGATGGCGGCCAGGCCGAAGATAGCCGCCGCCCACATGCCGGCGGCCTTGCTCTCGTAGGTGAGCAGCCAGGCGACCAGGGGAATGGCGGCAATGCGCCCCAGGGTCAGCAGGTTGGGCAGATTGAGGGTGCCGGTCTTCAGGTTCACAGCGTCGAGTCCGTCTTCTGTTTGTAGATGCCGAGATAATGGCGCACTTTTTTGATGTAGCGCCGGGTTTCATCGTACGGTGGCACGCCGCCGTGGCGCCGCACCGCATTTGGCCCGGCATTGTAGGCGGCCAGGGCCAGGTCGAGGTCGCCGTCGAACAGGTCGAGCATCTGCCGCAAATAACGGGTGCCGCCGCGGATGTTGTCGACCACGTCGAGCGGATTGACCACATCCAGGTCAGCGGCGGTTCCGGGAATCAGCTGCATCATCCCCATGGCGCCCTTGTGACTGACCGCCTCGGCCTCGAAATCGCTCTCGACCTTGATAACCGCCTTGATCAGGGCCGGGTCGAGCCGGTAGAGATCGGCGAAGTAGTCGATCACCTCGTAGATGCTGGTCAGGCGGCTGAAATAGAGCTGCCAGCTGGAATCGTCGGGCGTGTCGGTGAAGGCGATCGTGCCGTCCGGGCGCACCTGGCGGTAGATGTCGCCCGATACCAGGCTGGCGCCCGTGAGCGTCAACAGCGAAACAAGCAGCAGGATTGTCAGCATTCGCGCCATCATACGGCCGTCCGGTATACCCCAAAAACCGAGAGAATTCAACGAACTCTTGGGGCAAAGCGGTTGACAGGCCCGGAAGTCGGGGCGGATAATGCCGCTCTACCCTGACTGCCGACTCCCCCTCCCCTGCGGGTTTCGGGCGCCGGCCAACGGACGAATCATGCAGATCACATCCGACTTTCTTGTTATCGGCAGCGGCATCGCCGGTCTTTCGTACGCACTCAAGGTCGCCGACAGCGGAACCGTCTGCGTCGTAACCAAGGCGCGCCGGGACGACAGCGCCACCAACCTGGCCCAGGGCGGCATCGCCGCGGTCATTTCCGACAGCGACAGCTTCGACCAGCACATCGAAGATACCATGGTTGCCGGGGGCTGGCTATCCCATCCCGACGTT
>RFIO01000302.1 GCA_003695205.1 Deltaproteobacteria bacterium | reverse complement strand
GTCCTTGTGGTTCTCGCAGCCGGCCAGCTTCTGCTGGGCGGCTGCGCTGCTTCGCAACCCGGGTTCCAGCCCGACCGCAAAAAGGGTGTTATCCTGTTTCGCGAGGGGGAAGAGCTGTTCCAGGCCCGGGAGTACGCCAGAGCCGCGGTCAAGCTGGAAGCGGCCCTGCGGCACCTGCCTGACAACATCGACCTGATCCTGCGCAGTGCCGAGGTTCTGGAGCGCGTCGACCAGCCCGAGAAGGCGGCCGAAATCTACCGGTCCGGCCTGAACCTGGAAGACCGACGCCACAACAAAATCGTCTACCACCTGGCCCGGCTCGAGCTGTACGTCCTTGGCCACCCGGAGCGCGCTCTTGAGCTTCAGAAAGAACTGAAACCCTGGGACTGGCGCCTGATCGACCTGAAGGCCGGCCGCCAGCTGCTGGTGGAGCACAAAACCCGGGATGCCCTGAGGCTCTTTCTCGGTCTGGCCCGCAGACTGCGGAAATCCTCGGACAGCGCCTTTGCCTGGTACCACGCCGCCCTGGCCTTCGATCGCCTGAACGATGCCGACGGCCGCACCAAGGCCCTGCTCAACGCCGTTGACCGCAGCCGCCACAAGGGGCTCGACCGGCGCATCGAAAGCCTCTGGGAGAAGATCCACCCCACCGGGGAAAAAGCGGCCTGACACCTTGCCGGAAACACCTCCCAAAATGCTTGCCCCGACTTCGGGGTTCTGGTAACCTCCCCCCCGCCAACGAAAGTTTGGCCTGACCAAATATCCACCCCAAAAAGGAGCCTGTCATGCTTGAGCGCCTGTTCCAGCTCAGGGAACGCAACACCGACGTGCGCACCGAGGTCATCGCCGGCATCACCACCTTTCTGACCGCCGCCTACATCGTTTTCGTCAACCCGGCCATCCTGAGCCAGACCGGCATGGACAAGGCCGCCCTGACCACGGTCACCTGTCTGGTCGCCGGCGTCGCCACCCTGCTGATGGCCCTGTGGGCCAACGCTCCGCTGATGATGGCGCCCGGCATGGGGCTGAACGCCTTCTTTACCTATTCGCTGGTCATCGGACAGAAGGTTCCCTGGCAGACCGCCCTCGGGGTGGTCTTCATCTCGGGCGCCCTCTTCCTGGTGCTGACCTGGTTCGGGCTGCGAGAAAGGCTGGCCAGGGCGATTCCCACCACCCTGCGCATCGCGGCCAGCGTCGGCATCGGACTGTTCATCGCCTTTATCGGCCTGCAGAACCTCGGCCTTATCGTCAAGAACGAGGCCGTGCTGGTTCAGCTGGGCCAATTCACCATGCCGGCACTGTTCGGCCTCGGCGGCCTGCTGCTGATGCTGGTGTTGGAGCTGCACAAGGTCAAGGGCTCGATTCTGATTTCGATTCTGGCC